>JBFXEM010000095.1:0-6877 GCA_050180135.1 Solirubrobacterales bacterium
GCGGTGTTTCCGTTCGTGCTCATAGGAGAAATCTATTCATCGGCGCAAGTCCTCTTCCTCGTCGGCCCGCCTGGTCAGCTCGAAAACATCCACCGGACCCGCTCCTCTGCCGATCTCGCGCAGGCCCGCGCCGACGGCTACGGCAGCGACTCCGCGAGCGGCGACGGCGGCCTGGACCGGTTCGGCGCCGCGGGCGAGAAACGCCGCCAGCGCCGATGAGTGGGTGCAGCCGGACCCGTGGGCGGCGCCGTCGTGATGGCGCTCGCCGGGGATCTCGACCAGTTGCTCGCCGTCGTAGAAGAGGTCGACCAGATCCTCGCTGTGGCCGCCGGTGACGACCACCGCCCGCGGCCCCAGCGCGAACACCTGCCGCGCCAGTTCCTCCTGGCTCGCAGCCTCTCCCAGCCCGGTCAGCTCACGCGCCTCGGGAATGTTGGGCGTCGCAACCGTGGTCAGTGGCAGCAGTCGGCCGAGCAGGGCCGTGCGCGCATCGGGGTCGAGCAGCACCGAGCCGCTCTCGGACACCATCACCGGGTCGATCACCACCGGCGCCTCCCCCACCAGTCCCAGCGCCTCGACCACCGCGTCCACCGTGGCCACGGTGGCCAGCATCCCGATCTTGACCGCGTCGACCCCGATGTCCTCGGCGACTGCCCGCACCTGGGCAACGATGATCTCCGGCGCAATCGATTCCACCGCCTCGACCCCAACCGTGTTCTGAGCCGTGATCGCGGTGATCGCCGTCATCCCGTGCACGCCGCAGCGCGCGAACGCCTTCAGGTCCGCCTGGATCCCGGCACCGCCGCCGGAGTCGGAGCCGGCGATCGAGAGCACGGCGGGAATCGTTCGGTCGCTCACGGCCGTGAGCCTAAACGGGAGCACGATCCCGCACTCTTGCCGGTACGGGCGGTGAAAGCGCGGACTCGTGCTCACGGCGCGCCCCGCAAGGTTCGCGAGTACGTCCCCATCAGCGAGCAGGTGACGTAGCCGAGCGCCTCGAGGCGGGCGAGGGCGGCGGCGGTTTCGGGGCCCGGGAGGCCGAGTGCGGCGGCGACGCCGTCGCAGGTTCCATGGCCGGCCTCGACCGCCGCGAGGACGGCGGCGAGGGCCGGATCGAGCGGCGGGCCGGGGCGGTCGATGCGGCTGGCGCCGGGCCCGAGCATCGCGTCGAGCACGTCCTGGGCGCCCCGGACGAGGCAGGCTCCGCCGGCCAACAGGTTGTTGGGCCCGGCCGAGGCACGGGAGGTGATCGGACCGGGGACGGCGCCGATGTCGCGGCCGAGGTCGGCGGCAAGATCGGTGGTGATCAACGAGCCCGAGCGGGTCGCGGCCTCGACGACCACCGTCATCCCGGCCAGGGCGGCCATGATCCTGTTGCGGGCGGGGAAGGTCCAGCGCCAAGGGCTCGAGCCCGGTGGGAACTCGGAGATCACCAGGCCCTGCTCACAGATCCGCCGCCAGAGTGAGCGGTGGGCGGCGGGATAGGCGGTGTCGGGCCCGCAACCGAGGACCGCGATCGTGCGACCGGCGGCGTCGAGAGCACCGCGGTGCGAGCAGGCGTCGATCCCGAAGGCGAGCCCGCTGACCACGATCATCCCCGCACCCGCGAGGTCGCGGCCGAGCTCGCGAGCGATCTCGCGGCCGTAGGAGGTGGCGCGGCGGGCGCCGACGACCGTCACCGCTCCGTAGGGCTCGAGCCCGTCCAGCAAGCCCGGGTCGCCGCGGCCGATCAACGCCCAGGGAGCGTCGGGCGCGTCGTGCAGTTGCGCCGGATAGAGATCGCCGTGGCGACAGCAGGACCAGCACTGCGCCGCCAACAGCTCCTCTTCGAGTTGGCGCTCGGGCAGGGCCTCGACCCGGGCCAGCAGCTGCGCGGCGACCTTCGGCGCCACCACCTCGACCAGCTCCTCGTTGCCGAGCCGCAGCAGTTCGGGCGAGCGCGAACCGGGCTCGCCGGTCGCCGTCCGTTCGATGTACGGGCCGAGCAGCGAGAGCAGCCAGGAACGGCGCAGGCACTCGGGGCAGGCGCGATCTTCAGCCACGGTCGCGCCTCCGCAGTTGCAGCGCCTGCGCCATCTGCTCGGGACCGATCGCCTCGGTCCCGTCGAGGTCGGCGATCGTCTGCGCCAGCCGCAACGCCCGGTCGTGGGCGCGACCGCTGAGCCGCTGGCGCGCGTAGAGCTCCGCCAGCAGCGCCCCGGCCTGCGGCTGCAGCGCGCACTCGCGCGCCTCCCCAGGAGTCATCTCGGCGTTGCAGCGCCCGGGACCCAGGCGCCGCTCCTGGCGACGGCGAGCGCTCGCCACTCGCTCCCGCACCGCGGCCGAGGGCTCACCCGCCGCGCCGCCGATGTCGGCGGCGCTCGGCTGACGGACGGCAGCCAGGATGTCGATGCGGTCGGCGAGGGCGCCGCTGAGGCGGCCCTGGTAGCGCTGCACCGCCAGCGGCGCGCAGCTGCAGTCGGGGTCGGCTTCGCCGCGGCCGCACGGGCACGGGTTGGCGGCGGCGACGAGCATGAAGCGGCAGGGCAGCATGCTGCGGCCCCCGGCGCGGGCGATCGAGACCTCGCCCGACTCCAGCGGCGCCCGCAACGCCTCCAGGGCGTCGCGGCGGAACTCGCAGAGCTCGTCCAAGAAGAGGACACCGCGGTGGGCAAGGGTGACCTCACCGGGCCGCGGCGGGGTGCCGCCGCCGACCAGGCCGGCGGGGCTGATCGTGTGATGGGGCGAGCGGAACGGGCGGCCGCCGCCGCGAGCGCTGGCGAGCCGACCGCAGGCGCTGGCGATCCGGGCCACCTCGAGCGCCTCGACGTCGGCCAGCGGCGGCAGGATCGAGGGCAAACGGCTGGCGGCAAGCGACTTGCCGGCGCCCGGCGGACCAATCATCAGCAGGCTGTGACCTCCGGCCGCGGCGACCTCGAGCGCGTGGCGCAGGTGCGGTTGCCCGCGCAGGTCGGCCAGATCGGGACCGCCGTTCCCTTCCCCCGGCTCCAGCGTGAGCGGCGCCGGCCGCGGCGGCATCCACTCGCCGGCGGCCAGCGCCGGCAGGCGGCCGATACTGTCGAGCGAGACCACCTCGATCCCGCTGGCCAGCGCTGCCTCGGGACCGTTCTCCTCGGGCAGCACGATCGCCTCCGCCCCGCCCTCGCGGGCCGCCTCGGCGATCGCCAGGGCACCGTGGACCGCCCGCGTCGTCCCGTCCAGGGCCAGCTCGCCGGCCAGCGCTACCCGGGCCAGGCCTTCCCACTCGAGCTGGCCGGAAGCGCTCAGCAGCGCCGCCGCGATCGCCAGGTCCATTCCCGGCCCGGCCTTGCGCAGGCTGGCCGGGGCGAGGTTGACGACGATCCGCCGCAGCGGGAACTCGAAGCCGCAGTTGACCAGCGCCGCCCGCACCCGCTCGCGCGCCTCGCGCACGGCGGTGTCGGGCAGGCCGACGATCGCGAATCCGGGCAGACCGCGGTGGACGTCGACCTCGACCCGCACGGGGCGGGCGGCGATGCCGTCGAGGGTGAAGGTTCGGGCCGTGGCGAGCACGGTGGCGACGCTACGGAGGCAGGTCTAACGCGTGGTGCGCTGGTCGGAACGTTTCTGTGCCCGGGGTGGGGAGAGTCCGCTACGCCCCCGCCTTGACCCCGGGATGACCGCCGCTCGTCAACGAATCGGGGCCCGCGCCGAGGAGCTGGTCGCGCGGCGCCTCGCCACCACCGGCTGGGAGATCGTCGAGCGCAACGCCCGCACCCGCTACGGCGAGCTCGACATCGTCGCCCTC
The DNA here is from genome assembly GCA_050180135.1 of Solirubrobacterales bacterium. Lineage (GTDB taxonomy): Bacteria > Actinomycetota > Thermoleophilia > Solirubrobacterales > 70-9 > VAYN01. The sequence continues at coordinate 3,767 of JBFXEM010000095.1, forward strand.
GACGGCCGCGCGCTCGTCTTCGTCGAGGTCAAGGCCGGTCGCAAGGGCAACCAGTTCGGCCCCGAGCGCCCGGTCCTCGCCGTCGACAGGCGCAAGCAGCAGCGAATCCGCCGCCTCGCCGCCGCCTGGATGGCCGAGCGGCGCGGCTCGATCCCGCGCTTCGCTGAGATCCGCTTCGACGCCATCGGCGTCACCTTCGACCGAGCCGGCCGCACGATCGACGTCGAGCACATCGCCGCCGCCTTCTAGAGTCGGCGGATGCGACCCGCCGTGATCGCCTGGCGCTCAGCCCACGCGACGGTCGCCGTCGGCTTCCTCGCCTCGATCGCCTACATCTGGTGGTGCGCGATCACGGGCCGCCGCGACCGCCTGCTGCGTGCCGCCGTGATCGCCCTCGCCGCCGAGGGCATCGTCGTCGTCGCCAACCACGGCGACTGCCCGTTGGGGGCGATCGGCGAGCGGATCGACGACCCCGTCCCCCTCTTCGAGCTGGTGCTCTCGCCGACCGCGGCCAAACGCGCGGTGCCTGTGCTGGGTGCGATCACCGGCGGCGGTCTTCTCGTCCTGGCCGCGCGTCGCCCCCATAAGTCCCGACCCGGGCTCGCCTGTCCAAGCAGATCAAGGACACAGGGAGCGTGGCGTGCTCTACACGCGAGCGACCGAGGACGCCGATATGGGCCGTGCAGGCGAGCCCGAGCTGGGTGTACGCGACGGACTGGAAGCTACGCCGGTGCAGCGGCGAGATCCCCAGCTTGTCGATCGCCGCGCGGTGCTCGGGGGTCGAGTAGCCGACGTGCTCCTCGAACCCCCACCCCGGGTGCTCGAGCGCGGCTTCGCGCATGTAGCGGTCGCGGGTGACCTTGGCGATCACCGAGGCGGCGGCGATCGCGGCACTGGTCGCGTCGCCGCCGACCACGCGGCGGTGCGGCACCGGGCAACGTGGCAGGGCGAAGCCGTCGACGAGGCTGATCGCCTCCCCCGGCGCCAGCCGCTCCAGTGCCACCGAGAGCGCTTCGATGTTGGTCACGTGCAGGCCGCGGCGGTCGATCCCCGCCGCCGAGCGGACGACGACGCTGACCCGCTCGGCGGCTCGCAGCACGCAGGGGAACATCTCCAGGCGCCGCTCCTCGGTCATCTGCTTGGAGTCGTGCAGGCCGCCGAGCAGGCGGCGGTCGGAGTGCGAGAGGCGCTCGTAGTCGATCAGCACCGCGGCGGCGACCAGCGGCCCGGCCAGACAGCCGCGCCCGGCCTCGTCGGCGCCGGCCACGAAGCGGCTCTGTAGCCCACGGTCGAAGGCGAACAGGCGGCGGCTGCGGGCGAGCCGGCGCCGGTGCTGCTTGGGCTTAGAAGATCCCGACGCGGTCTGGGGGCCAGTAGGTGGCAAAGGCCTTGCCGATGAGCCAGTCACGCGGGACGGGTCCCCAGAAACGGCTGTCGTCGCTGGCTCCACGGTTGTCGCCCATCATGAAGTAATGGTCGGGCGGGATCGTGATCGTCTTCGGCAAATTGCAGCCGGAGCCGCCGCCGCAAGGCAGCGTGTAGGACTCTTCCTTCTTCCAGACTCCGTTGACGACGGGATGCCCTTCTTTGACCGAGAGCGTGTCCCCCGGGCCGGCGACTATGCGCTTGATGAAGTTCTGACTCGACTCCGCGGCGGTCGGCTTCGGGCACGGTTCGTCTTCGGGGTGGGGAACTCCGCACTGGGTGCCGCGGTCGGCGCCGGCGGGCGGGTGGAAGACGACGATGTCGCCGATCGAGGGGTCGGTGAAGTTGTAGAGGAAGCGGTTGACCAGCACCCGCTGGCCGACGTCGAGCGTCGGCTCCATCGATTCGGAAGGGATCTGGTAGGGCTTGACGATCCAGGCCTGGATCGCCAGCGCCAGCCCCAGGGCCAGCGCAACGATGACGACCAACTCAACAAGCCCGCCGCCTTTGCCCTTCGGCTTCGGGATGCTGAGTTTCAGGCTGCCGAGTCCTCGTCGGAGTCGCCGGCCTCTGCCGGCTTCTCGTCCTCGGCATCGCTTGACGCTGCTTTGTCCTCAGTCTCCCCCGCCTCGGGCGCCGCCGCCTCCGCGTCTGCCTCCGCAACTCCATCCGCCGCAGCCTCCGGCTCGGCGGGCGCCTCGGTCTCAGTCTCAGTGCTCTCCGCGGTCGCCTCGGCCTCAGGCGCGTCCTGCGGCTCCTCGATCGGGACGACCTCCTCCTGGCTGACGCCCTCGGCGTCTACCGGTGCCGCCGCCGCGGGCGCGGAGACCATGTCCTCGTCGATGCCCCAGCGCCGCTCGGCGACGCGAGCGGCCTTGCCGACGCGGCCGCGCAGGTAGTAGAGCTTGGCCCGGCGCACCGCTCCGCGCGCCGCAACCTCGAGTTTCTCGATCTTCGGCGAGTGCAGGGGGAACGTCCGCTCGACCCCGACCCCGAAGGACTGCTTGCGGACGGTGAAGGTCTCCCGCGCGCCAGAGCCCTGGCGCTTCAGCACGACGCCCTCGAAGACCTGGGTCCGTTTGCGCGTTCCCTCGATCACCTGGAAGTGAACGCGGACGCGATCGCCCGGGGCGAACGACGGAAGGCCCGGCCGTAGCTGGGCGCGCTCGATGCTGTCGATTACGGAGCTCATTTGGCGAGAAAAAACCGCCGGACCCGGAAGCGGGAACCGCGCGGTCGCGGAATGGTAGCTATTCCGCGGCCTCTTCGGACTCGCGGGCACGCAGCCGGCTCTGTTCCAGGCGCCACTCGCGGACCTTGCCGTGGTCGCCGGAGAGCAGCACCTCGGGCACCTCCCAGCCGCGGTAGGAGGGCGGCCGCGTGTAGTGCGGGTACTCCGGCATGCCCTCCAGCACCTGGCTGAACGACTCCTCGGCGGCCGAGTCCTCGTGGCCGAGCGCACCCGGCAGCTTGCGCATCAGCACGTCGGCGACGACCATCGCCGGCAGCTCGCCGCCGGCCAGCACGTAGCTGCCGATCGAGAGCTCGTCGTCGGCGAGATGCTGGTGGACGCGGTCGTCGAAGCCCTCGTAGCGACCGCAGAGCAGCGCCACGTGTGGCTCGGCGACCAGCTCGTCGGCGATCGGGTCGTCGAGCAGCGGCCCGGTCGGCGAGAGCAGCACGATC
>JBFXEM010000096.1:0-6820 GCA_050180135.1 Solirubrobacterales bacterium
GCAACGCCACCGGGCACCCGAGCTTCGTGATGTCCAACTCCTTCACCAACCAGGTGATCGCCCAGATCGAGCTGTTCACCCAGGACGGGCAATACGACAAGCAGGTCTACGTGCTGCCCAAGCACCTCGACGAGAAGGTCGCCCGCCTGCACCTCGACGCCCTCGACATCGGCCTGACCGAGCTCAGCGAGGACCAGTCCTCCTACCTCGGCATCCCGGTCGAGGGTCCCTACAAGCCCAACCACTACCGCTACTAGGAACATGCAGGCAGGCTTCTGGCAAGAGATCGAGGAACGGCGTTCGCGCTGGAACGTCCTCGCGCACCCGTTCTGTGCGCGCTGGGCGGTCGGCGAGCTCGCGCCCGGCGAGCTGGCGATCTACGCCAGCGAGTTCGAGCACGGGGTCATGGCGATCGCCAACGCCTCGACCCGGGCAGCGGGCATGGAGGGTGGAGACTCCGCGCGCGTTGCCCAGCTGGAGGCCGTCCACGTCAGCTCTTGGCGCGCCTTCGCCAAGGCGACCGGATGGGGCGGCTGGAATGCCTGGGGCTACGGCGAGGAACCGCTGCCGGAGACCGAATCCTGTGCCCGGGTGTGGGAAGGCGACGAGTCCCGCACCCTGGCCGAGCACCTGTTGACCCTGTCGGCGATCGACGACGCCCAGCGCGCGATCAGCGAGGTGATGCTGAACGGGCTGCTGCGCCACTACGGCTTCGAGGACGGTCCGGCGACCGAGTACTTCCGTCTCCGCGCCGGCGCCGACTCGGAGCCCAGCCGCCCCCATCTCGAGCAGTGCGGCGCCGACCTCGATCCCGAGCTCCTGATCGAGCAGGCGGAGGTCGTCCACCGCTCCTACTGGCTACTCCTCGACGGAGTCGAAAGCTACGCCCGGCGCACATGTCCTTCCTACTGACCTGCCCAAACTGCGGCGTGCGCGAGGTCACCGACTTCGGCTACGGCGGCGAGCTCAGCCCGCGGCCGACCGGGACGCCCGACAAGCGCGAACTGAACGAGTACAACTACTTCCGCCGCAACGTCGCCGGCGTGCAGCGCGAGTGGTGGCACCACCGTTCCGGTTGCCGGGCCTGGTTCATCGCCGAACGCGACACGCGGACCAACGAGGTCCTCTCGACGGAGCCCGTCTCGTGAGCCGCCTGCAGCCACAGCCGGGCGAGCGGATCGACCGCTCCAAGCCGGTCCGGTTCAGCTTCGACGGCAAGGCCGCCAGCGGCTACGAGGGGGACACGATCGCCTCGGCGCTGTACGCCGAAGGTCGGCGGGTCTTCTCGCGCTCGTTCAAGTACCACCGGCCGCGCGGGGAGATCTGCGCCTGTGGCCAGTGCGCAAACTCGCTCGTCGACGTCGACGGCTCCCCCGGCGTGAGGGCCTGCGGCGAGCCGCTGCGCGAGGGCATGAACGTCACCCACCTCAACGCCTGGCCCTCGCTCTCCTTCGACGTGATGTCGGCCGTCGGCCTCGGTGGGCCTTTCACCCAGGTCGGCTTCTACTACAAGACCTTCATCAAGCCGCGCCGGCTCTGGCCCGTCTACGAGAAAGTCCTCCGCAGCGCCGCCGGGCTGGGCCGGCTGCGCAAGCGCCAGGACGAGCGCGAGTGGGAGACGGAATACCGCCGTCGCCACTGCGACGTGCTGGTCATCGGCGGCGGCATCGCCGGGCTTGCCGCCGCGGTACGCGCGGCCGAGCTGGGCGCCGACGTCGTCCTCTGCGACGAGGACGTCGAGCCGGGCGGCGCTCTGCTCTCGGAGGGCGAGCGCGACCGCGCCCGCCAGCTTGCCAGGCGGGCCGAGGAGGCCGGCGTCGAGGTTCTCACCCGCGCCGTCGCGATCGGCTTCTTCGACGGCCTGGTCCCGGTCGTCCAGGGCAGCGTTCTGCACCAGGTCCGCGCCGCCCGCCAGGTGATCGCGACCGGGACGATCCAGCAGCCGCTCGTCTTCGGCGATAACGACTTGCCCGGGATCATGCTCTCGGGCGGGGCCCGGCGCCTCGGCGCCGTCTACGGGGTTGCGCCGGGCCGGGCCGCGGTCGTCGCCACGGTCGACGACCGCGGGCTCGACGACGCCCTCGGGCTGGCCGCGATGGGGGTCGAGGTTCGCGCCGTCGCCGACCTCCGCACCGAGGTCTCCAGCGGCTACGCCGAGCGGCTGCGCGAGGCCGGCATCGACGTCCTCACCGGCATGACGCCGTTCCGCGGCCACGGCCGCAAGGCGCTCGCCTCGGTGACGCTGGCGGCTCGCGACGGGAAGCGGGAGCGGTCCGTCGAGTGCGACCTGCTCGCCGTCTCCGGGGGTGCCGCGCCGGCGCTCTCGCTGGCGCTCCAGGGCGGCGCCCGGGCCGAGTACGACAGGGGTCGCGCGGCCTTCAGGCTGAGCCAGCTGCCGCAGGGCATGTTCGCCGCCGGATCTGCCGCCGGCTTCCCCGACGGCGAGGCCGCCGAGCTCTCCGGTCAGCTGGCCGGCGCCGAAGCGGCCGACTCGCTCGGCAAGACCTACTCGCGCCTGCGCGAGGAGCAGGTCAAGCTCGGCCCCGCCCGCGCCGAGGCGGTCGCCGCCCCGCCCGCGGTCTCCTCGAACGGCGGCGGCAAAGCCTTCGTCGACCTCGACGAGGACGTCACCGTCAAGGACGTCAAGCAGGCGATTGCCGAGGGCTACGACTCGCTCGAGCTCTCCAAGCGCTACACGACCGTGACCATGGGCCCCTCGCAGGGCCGGTTCTCGCAGCTCCCGTCGGCACGGTTGATCTCCGCCGAGACCGGCCTCGACCTCGAGACCGTCGGCCTGACCACGGCGCGGCCGCCCTGGACCAGCGTGCCGCTCGGCGTCCTCGCCGGCCGGCCCCACGAGGCGGCCAAGCGCTCGCCGATGCACGGCCGCCACGAAGAGCTCGGCGGCAGCGTTCGCTGGGCCGGCGATTGGCTGCGCCCCTACGACTACGGCGACGCCGCGGCCGAGACCGGCGCCGTTCACGACTCGGCCGGCCTGATCGACCTCTCGACCCTCGGCAAGCTGGTCGTGCGCGGGCCGCAGGCCGGAGAGCTGCTCGACCGCCTCTACCCGAATCGCATCTCCAATCTCAAAGAGGGCCGGATCCGCTACGGCGTCCTCCTCTCCGACGCCGGCAGGATCACCGACGACGGCACGATCTGCCGCCTCGACGAGGAAACCTTCTACGTCACCACCACCTCCAGCGGCGCTGGCGCGGTCGAGCAGTGGTTCACCTGGTGGCTGGCCGACTGGGGCCTGGAAGCCACCGTCACCGACGTCACCCAGGGGCTCGCCGCGGTCAACCTCGCCGGCCCCAACGCCCGCGAGGTGCTCGCCAAGGTCACCGACCTCGACGTCTCCAACGAGTCCTTCGGCTACCTCGACGCCAAGCAGGCCACCGTCGCGGGGGTCGACTGCCTGCTCCTGCGGATCGGCTTCGTCGGCGAGGTCGGCTATGAGATCCACTGCGCCGGGGCCCACGGCCGGGCGCTCTGGGACGCGCTCGCCGAGGCCGGCGCCGAGTTCGGGCTCAAGCCCTTCGGGCTCGAGCCGCAGCGGATCCTGCGCCTGCAGAAGATGCACATCATCGTCGGCCAGGACACCGATTCGGAGTCGACTCCCTACGTGGCGGCGATGCCCTGGATCGTCAAACTCGACAAGGAGCAGGAGTTCATCGGCCGCTGGGCCCTCGAGCAGCGCCAGGACGAAGCTCCGGCCATCGAGCTGGTCGGCTTCCGCTGCGCGAACGGGACGGTCCCGACCGAGGGCTCGGTCGTGCTCGGCAGCGACGGCTCCGCCGCCGGCGAAGTCACCAGCGCCCGCTTCTCGGCCAAGGTCGGCGCGGTGATCGGGATGGCACGCCTCCCGGCCGCGCAGGCGCAGGCCGGAACCCCGATCTCGATCTCCGACGCGGGGGCGCGGATCGACGCCGTCGTCGTCAAGGAACCCTTCTTCGATCCAAAAGGAGAGGTGCTTCGCGGATGAGCCTCGGCTTCCTCACGCTTTCCCCCGACGGGCCACGGGCACGAAGCCCGCTCGCCGAGCGTTCCTTCGCGGGGGCGACCCTCGAGGAGCGCGACGGCTGGGACGTCGTCGTCTCCTACGGCGACCCCGACGGCGAGTCCCGCGCCTGCCGCGAGAGCGTCGGCTGGGCGGACGTCTCGCAGCTCGCGAAGTTCGAGCTCAGCGGGCCCTCGGCCGCGCTGGGGGCGCTGACGCCGGGCACCGCCGAGCGGCGCGGAGAGGGCTGGATCTGCCCGCTCACGCCGCAGCGCGGCCTGCTGCTGGGGGACACCGGCACCGCCCCCGACGGCTCGCTGATCGACCTGACTTCCTCGCTGGCGGCGATCTCGGTCACGGGCCCCGGGGCCCGTGAGACGATCGCCCGCTTCTGTGCGCTCGACACCCGGGCGGCGGTGCTGCCGATGGCGGGCTTCCGCCCGGGTTCGATCGCCCGCACCGCCGGCTACCTCCTGCGCGAGGACGAGGACAGCATCCTGCTGCTCTTCGGCGCCGCCTACGGCGCCTACCTGTGGGACGTCGTCGCCGATGCCGGCGGCCGTCTCGGCGGCCGGCCGGTCGGCCTGGCGAGCATCGCGCTCCCGGCGGCGGGCCGCGAAGGGGTGGCAGCCGATGCGTGACCTCTTCCGCAAGCGCCGGATGTGGCGCGAGCGCTCCGAGCTGAAGGACGCCTACGACGTGGTCATCATCGGCGCCGGCTCGCACGGGCTCGCGACCGCCTACTACCTGCGACAGCACGGCATCACCGACGTCGCCGTCCTCGACAAGAACTACATCGGGTCCGGCGCCGCCGGCCGCAACACCACGATCCTGCGCTCCAACTACAAGACCCCCGAGGGCGCCCGCTTCTACGACGCCAGCGTCAAGCTCTACGAAGGGCTGGGGGCGGACCTCGACTTCAACCTCCTCTTCAGCCAGTGCGGCCACCTCACCCTGGCCCACTCCGACCGGGCGCTGGCGGTGATGGCCAACCGGGCCGAGGTCAACCGCCTGCAGGGGATCGACTCGCGCCTGATCGGGCCCGACGAGGTGCAGTCGCTGGCTCCCTCGATGTACGTCGGCGAGGACACGACCTATCCGATCATGGGCGCGCTCTACCACCCGCCGGGCGGCATCATCCGCCACGACGCGGTGGTCTGGGGCTTCGCCCGCGGCGCCGACGAAGGCGGCGCCGAGATCCACCCCTACACCGAAGTCACCGGCCTGCGCCGCGAGGGAGATCGCATCGCCGCCGTCGAGACCAGTCGCGGCACGGTCAAGGCCGGCACCGTCCTCAACTGCACCGCCGGCTGGTCGACGCTGCTCTGCGACATGGCCGACGTGCAGCTGCCGATCACCACCCACATCCTCCAGGCCTGCGTCACCGAGCCGGTCAAACCGTTCCTCGACGTGGTCGTCGTCTCCTCGCAGATGCACGTCTACCTCAGCCAGTCCGACCGCGGCGAGTTCGTGATGGGCTCTGAGATCGAGCCCTGGACCACCTACCGGATGAACGGCACGCTCAACTTCCTCCAGGACCTGACCCGCCACACGCTCGAGCTCTTCCCGCAGCTGGAGCGGGCCCGCCTGCTGCGCGCCTGGGCCGGGCTCTGTGACCTCAGTCCCGACTACAGCCCGATCCTCGGCAAGACCGAGGTCGAGAACTTCCACGTCTCGGCGGGCTGGGGCACCTACGGCTTCAAGGCGGCCCCGATCGTCGGCAAGACCCTCGCCGAGCTGGTCGCCACCGGCCGCACCCCAGACCTGATAGCCCCCTTCGAGCTCGAGCGCTTCTACACCGACGAGCTCGTCTCCGAGCTGGCTGCCGCGGCGGTGAGCCACTGATGGACGCCACCGCGACCGCGCCCCAGCAGAACGCCGATCCCGCCGCCGAGCGGTTGATCATGCGGCTGGTCATCTCCTGCCCCGACCGGCCGGGGATCGTCGCCGCCGTCTCCGGCTTCCTCAACGAGGCCGGCGCCAACATCATCCGCTCCGACCAGTACAGCTCCGATCCCGACGACGGCACCTTCTTCATGCGGATGGAGTTCGCGGTCGCGGCCGGGCGCCACCCCGATCTCGGCGAGCGCTTCGGCCTCGCCGTGGCCGAGCGCTTCGGCATGACCTGGCGCCTCTGGGACGCGGCGGTCCCCAAGCGCATCGGGATCCTCGTCTCCCGCTACGACCACTGCCTCCAGGACCTGCTCTGGCGTTGGCGGCGCAACGACCTCGGCGGCGCCGAGGTGGTCATGGTCGCCTCCAACCACCCGGACCTGCGGGATGAAGTCGAGGCGTTCGGCCTGCCCTACCACCACGTGCCGGTCGAGAAGGGGCGCAAGCCCGAGGCCGAGGCGAAGCTGCTGGAGCTGCTGGCCGGCGAGTGCGACCTGGTCGTCCTCGCCCGCTACATGCAGATCCTCTCCGGCGAGTTCCTCGACCGGGTCGGGGTTCCGGTGATCAACATCCACCACAGCTTCCTGCCGGCCTTCGCGGGCGCCGGGCCCTACGCGAAGGCCAAGGAGCGGGGGGTGAAGCTGGTCGGGGCGACCGCCCATTACGTCACCGAGGAGCTCGACGCCGGCCCGATCGTCGAGCAGGACGTGATCCGGGTCGACCACTCCAACTCGGCGGCCGAGCTGGAAAGGCTGGGGGCCGACATCGAGCGCGCGGTGCTGGCGCGGGCGGTGAAGTGGCACTGCGAGGACCGCGTGCTGCGCCAGCAGAACACGACCGTCGTCTTCTGAGCGCGTGGGACTCTCCAACGTCTACGGGGTCCCGGGGCTCGGCAAGCGCGGCCGCGCCAGCCTGATCGACGGCAAG
>JBFXEM010000097.1:0-6805 GCA_050180135.1 Solirubrobacterales bacterium
GTCGGGGCGGGATTTGCGCTGGGCCTTGTAGAGGTCGTAGGTCTTCTCGCGCCCGGACATACCCGCGTCCCAGGCGACGACGACGCCCTGCGGGTGGTGCTCGTCGATGATTTTGACCAGCATCGAGGCGAGCCCGTAGATCGCGTTGGTCGGGCGCCCGTCGCTGGTCCCGATCGACTCCGGCAGCGCGAAGAAGGCCCGGTAGGCGAGCGAGTTGCCGTCGATCAGGAAGAGCTGGGGTGCTTCGTCGGCCATGTCGGGATCACTTTATGAGGCGGGCATGTCGTGGGACGGCCGAGGGTCCGCACCCCCGCTAAGGACTTCGCCCAAATCCGCAACTACCTGGGCTGGGTGGTTGCGGATTTGGGCTCCGGTGTAGCGGCGCACGGTGTAGCCCATTCGCCTGAGGTCGAGTTCGCGCTGGTGGTCGTCCTCGTAGGCGACCGAGCCGCGGTGGTAGTCGAAGAAGTCGGTTTCGACCACGACCCGCTCGGCGGGCCAGAGGAAGTCGACCTCCCAGCGGCCGACCATCACGTTGACCTCGGGACGGGGGAAGGAGTGGCGAGAGCAGAAGGCGAGGAAGTCGAGCTCGAGGTCTGAGCGGGTGCGCTTGGTCTTCGACTTGGTCCCTTGGTCGAGGCGGATCCCCAGGTGCTCGGCCTGGCGGATCGCTCTGCGGACGAGGTAGGGCTCGACGCATCCTTCGAGGTCGTCGATCGTGCGCTGCGGGGAGGTGACGGGGATACGGTGGCGCTCGGAGACGAAGGATGGGTCGGAGCCGAGCGAGCGGCTGCGGTGCAGAGCGATGCCCTTGCGGCGCGAGCGGCCGTTGAGGCTGGGCGAGGTGACGTGGATCGGGCCGCGGAAAGGCCTGAGGAGGCCCCAGAGGGCCGCGGCGCTGCTGTGGCTGAGGACGGCGCCCTCGCCGCAGGCGAGCACCGCCGCCATCCAATGACCATGCCGGCTCAGGGCGCGGTGGCCGACCGCGTAGACGCCGTGGTGGAGGCGGTGCAAGCGGCCCACGCGAAGGCGATTGTGGACGGCGTGTTTGTCGAACCCCGCTGCGCGAAGCTGCGCCACCGAGATGACGCCATGCTGTCTCGAAGCGATGCGATCGAGCGCCGGGTCGTCGATGGCGCGAAAGTCGCTCATACAGCGACTAAGGCGCCAAGGCCCTGCTCCCTCCCCCCTTAGCGGCTCATTTCTTTGGCTTCGGGGGGAGCGATGCGGCGAAATCGGCGCCGGCGTCGACCCAGGAGGCGAGGTCCTCGTCGGCGGCGGTTGCCTCGGGGGCGACGAGGATCATCGATTTCATCGGGCGGCCGGTCATGTCCATCGGGCGCACGTGGGGCTCGGCGAGGGCGCGCTCAGCTTCCTCAGGGCCGAGGCGGACCATCAGCTCCTCGCCGGCGATGCCGACCGCCATGTTGCCTTCGAGCATGAAGACGATGCCGCCGAACATCCTGCGCTCGGTGACGCTCTCACGACCGGAGAGGGCATCTCGGACTCGGTCGGCCAAGGCTTCGTCGAAGGCCATGAATTCAGGGCAGGGGCGCTCTCCGCGCCAGCGTGCGCGGGGGCGGCCAGGCGGGACGGTCGTAGTGCGTGACCGAGCGAGTCCAGTTGGAGTGGACGAGGCTCGTCTTGAAGGCGGTACCGGTGAGCGGAACGTCGGAGTGCCCGGGAAAGTCGACCGTGAGGTTGCCGGTCCAGCGGTTCGCCCGCTTCGCGTTGCGATGAAAGGCCGCGCGACCGGCGAACGGGGACGGCAGGTCGAGGCGGGCGGTTCGCAGATCGGGGCCGTAGAGGAACGCGCCGGCGCCAACGGTGCCGCCGACCGAGCGGCGGATCGAGATGCCGTCGCGCTTTTCGGCGAGCTCGGCGCCGAACGTCGTCCCGGCCCTAGGCCGGTTCTTCTTCAGCTCGAGCGAGAGCGATCCGGTGCGTCCGCGAGCGTGAGCGAGGAATCGCGCACCGGGAAGATCTGGCCCCCAGGTCCGGAGTTCGAAGGTCCCACCGCAAACGAGGTCGATGAAGAACGAGTAGTCGATCCGCACCCGCTCGGTGCTGACCTCCGTGTATCCCTCCTCGCCGTGGAACTCGATCGCGCCGACGTAGCTCGCTCGCGAGAAGACGGCCGAGTCCTCACCGCATTGCGAGCGCACCTTTTCCCTCCCCCCGGTCGAGACGTAGTCGACATCGATCTTGCCGAGGGCGCCGAGGTCCGCCTCGATCCCGGCGCCAGCAGCACCACGGCGATCGATCGCTTCCCCAGCACTCAGGCATGGTATTCGCACCTGTCGGGGCGGGCTTGCATACAAGTTCGACCAGCCGAATCTGATTCGATAGCCGGGCGATGGCAGTCAGCGCCCAGTACAGCGTCACGATCCGGGTCGAGCTCGACGCCCGGCAGGAGCCGCTGGGCAAGCTGACGGCCGCGATCGCCGAGGCGGGCGGCCAGCTGCAGAGCGTCGACCTCGTCCCCGGCGCCGGACCCGAGGGCAAGCGCGTGCGCGAGTTCACGATCGACGCCACCGACCGCGACCACTGGGAGCGGATCCTGCGCGCGATCGGCTCGACCCGCGGCGCCCGCGTCATCGACTACGTCGACCGCACGATGCAGATGCACCGCGGCGGCAAGATCGACATCCACAACAAGTACCCGGTGAAAACGCGCGACGACCTCTCGATGGCCTACACGCCCGGCGTCGCCCGCGTCTGCATGGACATCCACCACGACCGCGCCAAGGCCTTCGAGTACACGATCAAGAAGAACACCGTCGCGGTCGTTTCCGACGGCAGCGCGGTGCTCGGGCTCGGCAACATCGGCCCGGAGGCGGCGATGCCGGTGATGGAGGGCAAGTGCATGCTCTTCAAAGAGTTCGCCGACGTCGACGCCTTCCCGATCTGCCTCGACACCCAGGACGCCGAGGAGATCATCAAGGCGGTCGAACTGATGGCGCCCACCTTCGGCGGCGTCAACCTCGAGGACATCTCCGCCCCGCGCTGCTTCGAGATCGAGGACCGGCTGAAGGAAACGCTCGACATCCCCGTCTTCCACGACGACCAGCACGGGACCGCGGTGGTGACCATGGCGGCCCTTTTCAACGCGCTGAAGATCGTCGACAAGCCGATCGAGGAGCTGCGGGTGCTGATGGTCGGCCTCGGCGCCGCCGGCGTCGCGGTGACGAAGATGATGCTCGCCTCCGGCGTCACCCACATCATCGGCTGCGACCGCCAGGGGGCGCTGACGACCGAGCGCGCCGACTACGCCTCCGGCGAGATGAACTCGATGAAGCGCTGGTACGCCGAGGTTTCCAATCCCGAGCACATCCAAGGAGCGCCCGCGGACGTAATAGAGGGCATGGACCTCTTCGTCGGCCTCTCCGGACCCGGCCTGATCACGGGCGACGACCTCGCGAAGATGAACGACGACGCGATCGTCTTCGCGATGGCCAACCCGACCCCCGAGGTGATGCCCGAGGACGCCGCCCCGCACGTGCGGATCATGGCCACCGGCCGCTCGGACTACCCGAACCAGATCAACAACGTGCTCGCCTTCCCCGGCATCTTCCGCGGCGCCCTCGACGCCGGCGCGCCCTCGATCACCGAGGAGATGAAGCTCGCGGCGGCCAAGGGGATCGCCGAAACCGTCTCCGACGAAGACCTCGCCGAGGACTACATCATCCCCAGCGTCTTCAACCGCGAAGTGGCGCCGAAGGTGGCCGCCGCCGTGGTCGAGGAGGCCAAGCGGGCCGGCATCGCCCGCCTCAACGACGAGACCGGCACCTTCCAGACCGTGGAGGCGACCTAGCCCGTGAAGGTCCTCGTCACCGGAGCCAGCGGCCTGATCGGCTCGGCGCTGTGTGACTCGCTGCTCGCTCGCGGCGACGAGGTGGTCGGCCTCTCCCGCGACCCAGAGCGCGCCCGCGGCGCCCGCCCCGGGATCGTCTGGTTCAAGTGGGAGCCGACCCTCGAACGCCCGCCGGCGCAGGCCTTCGAGGGCGTCGACGGCGTCGTCCACCTGCTCGGCGAGCGCATCGACCAGCGCTGGAGCGACGAGGCGAAGGCGAAGATCATGGACAGCCGCAAGGTCGGCACGCACAACCTCGTCGGCGCGATCTCCGGCCTCAGCGCGAAACCGAAGGTGATGGTCAGCCAGTCCGGCGTCGGCTACTACGGCGACCGCGGCGAGACCGTCGTCGACGAGGAGAGCGGCTCCAGCGGCGAGAGCTTCGACACCAAGGTCACCCGCGAGTGGGAGCAGGCGGCGCGCGAGGTCGAGGCCACAGGCGTGCGCCTGGTGGTCGTCCGCACCGGCCAGGTGCTGGCCGCCAAGGGCGGCATGCTCGGCGAGATGCTGCCGCCGTTCAAGCTCGGCGTCGGTGGCCCGCTCGCCGGCGGCTCCCAGTACCTCTCCTGGGTCCACATCGACGACGAGGTCGGCATCCTCGTCTGGGCGCTCGACAACGAGACCGTGCGCGGAGTCGTCAACGCCAGCTCCCCCAACCCGGCGACCAACAAGGCGTTCTCGAAGGCGCTCGGTCGCGCGATCGGCCGCCCCGCCGTCGTCCCCGTCCCCGGCTTCGTGCTCGACCTCAAATTCGGCTCGGAGTTCGGCCACGTCCTGCGCGGTGGCCAGCGGGTGATCCCGAAGCGCACCCAGGAGCTCGGCTACGAGTTCAAGCATCCTGACCTGGACGAGGCGCTGCGAGACCTGCTCTAGCGGGGGAGGGACCGGTGATCCCCTGCTCTGACAAGCAGACCTGACGGGCTGCTTTGGGTATCCGCCAGCTCAGGGGTTCCCCATCCCACTACTGCAGATCCAAGATCTCGCGAACGTCAGCGCGCAGGGAGCCGGGGTCGGCGCGCGAGACCGCATCGAGGATCTGTTGGATCGCTCGGTCCTCGGAGCTGGAGGGGACGAAGGCGATGCCGGCGGCTTCGAGGATCGGCCGAGAGAATCGCGCCGCCGTACCAGATTCCCCCACGTAAGCGACCGTGGTCGAGTCCTCGGTCGCGCGGCGGGCGTTGGCGCCGGCCGTCGCAAGGTCGACTTGCCGTCCGCCGCCGACGCCCTGGCCCAGCTCAGGGCCACGAGCCGCGGGAAGACAGACGAACTCCAAGGCAATCGAGCCGCCGTCAGTCGGGACCGTCGCGGACTCGGGCCGCTGACACAACGGCTTTTCCATATAGGCCGTCACGGTGGCCCCGTCCTCGACCCCTTCCTCCTCCCCACACCCTGCGGCCCCCACCGCGATCGCCAGCGCCAGCAGCGCCGCCACCCCCGTCCTAACCAAAGAAGACCTCTGCCTCGGCGTAGAGGGACTCGGGGACGGTCTTCAGCTCGGCCGTCGCCTCGGTCAGCTCGACCAGCTTGATCTCGGTCCCGCGCAGGGCCGCCATCGTGCCCCAGCGGCCGGCCTCGACGGCGTCGATCGCATGCAGGCCGAAGCGGGTCGCGAGCACGCGGTCGAAGGCGGTCGGGGTGCCGCCGCGCTGGACGTGGCCGAGCACGGTCGCCCGCGTCTCTTTGCCGGTGACCCGCTCGATCTCACCCTCCAGCCAGTGGCCGATGCCGCCGAGGCGGACGTGGCCGAAGGCGTCGAGCGGCGCCTCCTTGGTGACCGGCAGGCCGCCGATCGGCTCGGCGCCCTCGGAAACGACGATGATCGGCGCGAAGTGGCTGGCAAAGCGGCGGCCGACGAGGTCGCAGACCTGGTCGAGGTCGAACTGGCGCTCGGGGATCAGGATCGCGTTGGCGCCGCCGGCGAGGCCGGCGTGGAAGGCGATCCAGCCCGCGTGGCGGCCCATGACCTCGACGATCAGCACCCGGTGGTGGCTGTCGGCGGTCGTGTGCAGGCGGTCGATCGCCTCCATCGCGATGTTGACCGCGGTGTCGAAGCCGAAGGTGTAGTCGGTGGCGCCGAGGTCGTTGTCGATCGTCTTCGGAACGCCGACCACGTTGAGGCCGTGCTCGCTGTGCAGTTTGGAGGCGGCGCCGAGGGTGTCCTCGCCGCCGATCGCGATCAGCCCGTCGACGCCGGCCGCGGCGAGGTTCTCGGCGATTCGCGCCGGACCGCCGTCGCCGGCGAGCGGGTTGGTCCGCGAGGAGCCGAGGATGGTGCCGCCGCGGGGCAGGATGCCGCGGACCTCGGGCACGCCCAAGGCCATCGAGTCGGCCTCCAAGGGACCGCGCCAGCCGTCGCGGTAGCCGACGAACTCGTGTCCGTGCACGCCGGCGCCTTTGCGCACGATCGCCCGGATCACCGCGTTGAGGCCGGGGCAGTCGCCGCCGCCGGTGAGTACGCCTATCCGCATCGGTTCAGATTAGACAAGGATCGGCCAACACCTGTTGCGATTGGGTGAGAGCGGATAGGTTCGACTCAGACCCCGAGGAGGAAAGCGATGAACGATTCACCCGACCTGGCAGCAGTAACCCAGATCCAGCAGCAGATCTGGTCCAAAGGCGACTTCGCGATGGTCGCCAACCTCGTCTACTTCCCCAGCGAGCGCCTGGCCGAATCGCTGGAGATCGTCCCCGACGAGCGCGTGCTCGACGTCGCCAGCGGCAGCGGCAACCTGGCCTTGGCCGCGGCGCGGCGCTCCTGGGGCAACGTAGTCAGCTCCGATTACGTGCCCGCGCTGCTCGAGCGCGGCCGCGAACGCGCCGCCGCCGAGCGCCTGGACATCGAGTTCGTCGAGGCCGACGCCCAGAACCTGCCCTTCGAGGACGCCAGCTTCGACGTGGTCTGCTCGATCTTCGGCGCGATGTTTGCCCCCGACCAGCAGAAGACCGCCGAGG
>JBFXEM010000098.1:0-6801 GCA_050180135.1 Solirubrobacterales bacterium
GATTTAGGGTGCCCTAATAAATCCACCCTAACATTGTCGGTTTTAGGTTGCCCTAAGTCTGCGAGTCGAGCCAGGCGACGTGGAGGGCGGTGCGCCCGTCGTGCTCGCTGAGGCGGGCATTGGCGCCCCAGACCTCGCCCAGTCGCTCCGGCGTCAGCACCTGGGCCGGAGCCCCGGTGGCGACGGTGCGCCCCGCGGAGACGACCACGACGGTGTCGGCCACCGCCAGCGCCAGCGCCAGGTCGTGGACGACGAGGAGGACCGTGAGCCCGTCGGCAACCAGCCCGCGCAGCAGGCTGGCGACCCCGATCGTGGCACCGAGGTCGAGCTGGGAGGTGGGCTCGTCGGCGATCAGCACCGGCGCTTCCTGGGCCAATCCGATCGCGATCTGGACCCGCTGCAGCTCGCCGCCCGAGAGCGTCGTCAGCGAGCGCTCGGCGAACTGGCTCACCCCGGCCCGCTCGATCGCCGCCGCGATTGCCTGCTGGTCAGAGCGGGTCAGCCGGCCCAGCATCCGCAGGTGCGAGGAGCGGCCGATCGTCACCGCTTCGCGCACCGTGATCCCGGCCGGGACCGGCATCCGCTGCGGCACGAAGGCGCGCAGCTTCGAGAATTCCCGACCGCGGATGCCGTTGATCAGGCGGCCGCCCCAGCGCACCGAACCGCCGCTGAGGCTCTGCAGCCCGGCCACCGCCCGCACCAGCGTCGACTTGCCGGCGCCGTTGGGGCCGACCACGGCGACCAGCTCGCCGCGCTCGAGCCGCAGATCGGCGCCGCCGAGGATCGGGTTGCCGGCGATCTCGACCTCGACCGCCTCGGCCTCCAGCAGGGGCATCGCGGGCGCCGCCGCCATCAGACCGCCTTCCGCAGCAGCCAGAGGAACAGCGGCACGCCGAGGATGACCATGAACGGCCCGACCGGCATCTCGATCGGCGCCCGCAGCGTCCGCGCCAGGGTGTCGGCGCCGGCCAGCAGGGCGGCGCCGCCGATCGCCGAGGCGGGGACCACGTAAGCGTGGCTGGAGCTGCCGCCGGCCATGCGGACGACGTGGGGGACGACGAGGCCGAGGAAGCCGAGCAGGCCGGCGATCGCGGCCGAGGCCGCGGCCAGCAACGCGGCCGCGATCCCCGCCCCGAGCCGGATCAGCTGCGGGCGCGAGCCCAGCGAGGCGGCGACGTCGTCGCCCAGCGCCAGCCGGTCGAGCGGCCGGATCAACAACAGTGCGAAGACGGTGCCGACCGCGAAGTAGGGCCAGATCGTCCCCATCTCCTCCCAGCCGCTGGAGGTGAGGCCGCCGGCGATGAAGAAGATCGCCGAGGGTGCCCGCTCCGGATAGGCGGCGAGCAGCCCGGTCGTCGCCGCCGTGAACAGCGAGAGCATCGCGATCCCGGCCAGGATCACCTTGCCGACGCTGCCGCGGTTGCGGCCCGTCCAGGCGAAGCCGAAGACCAGAGCCGCCGCCAGCAGGCCGAAGGCGAGCGCGCCGACCGGCAGCAGCGCGATCGAGCCCGGGAAGAGGATGATGATCAGGATCGCCCCGAAGCCGGCGCCGCCGGTGACCCCGATCACGTCGGGCGAGGCGAGCGGGTTGCCGAGCGCCCCCTGCAGGATCGCCCCGGCGATACCCAGCGCCGCCCCGACCACCAGCGCCTCGACCGTGCG
Source organism: Solirubrobacterales bacterium (assembly GCA_050180135.1). GTDB lineage: Bacteria > Actinomycetota > Thermoleophilia > Solirubrobacterales > 70-9 > VAYN01. Next base: position 1,663 of record JBFXEM010000098.1, read on the forward strand.
CGGCAGCCGCAGCGCCTCGACGATCTGTTGGTCGGGCCCGCCCGGACCCTTGCCCAGCAGGATCTCGATCACCTCGCCGAACGGGACCTTGACCGCGCCCAGCGCCAGCGAGGCGACGGTGGCGAGGGCGAGCGCGGCCAGCAGCGCCGCGAAGACCGTTGCACGACGGGCCAAGCCGAGCTCAGTTCTGCAGGTAGGCGCCGCGAACCTTGCGGATCGTCCGCGCGATGTCGGTCCCGGCCTGCAGCAGCGAGTTGTCGACGGAGACGTAGACCCTGCCGTTGCGGGCAGCATTGGTACTCGACCAGGCCGGGTTGTCGCGCAGGTACTCGGTCAGGCTGGGGATGTCGCTGGCGTTGGCGTGGGGGACGGCGATGATCACGTCCGGGTTTTCGGCGACCACGACTTCGTCGGAGATCCGCTCGAAGCCGGACTTTGAGCTGACGCCCCCGGTCAGCAGTTCGCCGCCGGCCCGGGTGACGATGTCGCCGCCCCAGCTGTTGGGCAGCATCGTGAACGGGGTGCGGCCGACGCCGAGGATCAGCATCACCTTCGGGCGCCTCGCGATCCCCCCGCTAGCCGCGTCGACGCGGGCGCGCATAGATTTCAGCAGGGCCCGGGCGCGCTGGCGGTGCCCGGTCATCTCGCCGATCTTGAAGGTGTCGGCGTAGGCGCCCTTGATCGTCCGCGGCTCGCGGATGACGACGTCGATCCCGAGGTTCTCCATCGCCTGGTTGCCTTTGGCCCAGGTCGCCGAGGAGAGCACGAGGTCGGGTTCGAGCGAGGCGAGCTGCTCGAGGTTGGGGCCGTTGGGGTGGGAGAGCGGCAGCTCGGTGACGTTCTTCAGCTTCGGCGAGAGCCGGTTCTGGCCGCCGAGCGTCTGACCGACGCCGACCGGCATCACGCCGAGCCTGGCGAGGGTGTTGGCGGCGAACGGCGTCAGCGCGACGATCCGCTGCGGCTTGTCCGGCGCGGCGGCGCCGGTCGTCGCCGGCAGGACCAGCGCAAGCGCCAGGACCACGAGCGCCAACCCCGAAGTCGCGCTTCCTTTTGCACGCATGGGGTTAAAGAGGAACCGCACTAGGCCGGGACCCGTGAGTCGATCACGTCGTAGTTGCGGACCCGGCTCTTTTCGGCCAGCTGGCCGTCGGCGTGGCGGTGGCTGAGCTCGAAGAGCTCGCCCGTGGCCCAGGCCTGGAACGCCTCCTCGCTCTGCCAGCGGCTGAGCACGATGTACTCGCCGTCGCGGTCGCGGCGCAACAGCTCGAAGCCGGCGAAGCCCTCGGCCTTGTGGACGTGGCTCTCGCGCTCGAGGAACTGTCGCTCGAAGGCCTCCCGGTTCTCCTCCTTCACCTCGACCACGTTCATCACGACTCTCAAGACCGTTGCTCCTCTCCACGAGTGCCATCAGGGCACCCTAATTAGGTATCCCTAATTAGGGTAGCCAAATAGAGGCGACCGCGCGCCGTCGAGGCGATGCCGCGTTGCTGGGCCTCGCGCTCGCTGGGAGCTAGGGGCGCGGCGGCACCTGCGGCTCACCGAGGCCGTAGGTGTCGTAGTCGCCGAACTTGGAGAAGGTCTTGTGCGTGGGCCCGTGATAGTCGGAGGAGGCGGTCGCGACCAGGCCGAGCTCCTCGCAGAGGCCGAGCAGGTGGGCGGTCTGCTCGCGGCTGTGGGGCGGGTAGTAGGTCTCGATCCCGTCCGGCCGCAGGGAGCGGATCAGGTCCTCGACCTCGCCGGGGTCGGAGATGTCCCAGTAGGGGTGGGCGATTACGGCCACTCCGCCGGCACCGCGGATCAGCTCGATCGCCTCCGCGGCATTGGGCCAGCGGCGCGGCACGAACGCCTTGGCGCCGGGAACCAGGTACTCCTCGAAGAAGGGGCCGAGGTCGCCGCTCGCGCCGGCGGCCCTGGCGATGTGGGGGCGGCCGATCGAGTCGGCGGCGCCGGCCTCGCGGATCGCGTCCTCCAGGGTCAGCTCGAAGCCCTCGCGCTGGAGGTTGGCGACGATCTCCGCCGCCCGCGTGCGCCGCTCCTCCTGGGCGCGCTCGCAGATTGGCGCCATCGTCTCGAGGTCGATCCAGTAGCCGCAGATGTGGAGGTCTTCGGCGTACGGGTGCACGCACGACATCTCGATTGCCGGCACCAGCTCGATCCCCAGCCGCGCCGCCGCCTCCGCCGCCGCGGGAACGCCGGCGACGCCGTCGTGGTCGGTCAGCGCCAGCGTCGTCACCCCGGCCTTGGCGGCTTCCGCCACCACCTCGGCCGGGGGCAGCTGTCCGTCGGAGACGGTCGAGTGGCTCTGCAGCTCGATCAACACGCCCGGCAACCTATCGCGTGGTTCCCTTTAGACCTCAGAGGTGCAAAAGGAACCACGCGATGGGGAGGGCGGGCCCCTGCGGCTGCATTAGGGCACCCTAATACGGCCTGCTATCTTGCGCCGCTGTGAAGCGAGGACTCGCGACGACCCTGCTCCTCGGCGCCCTGGCGGGGGCCTTGCTCATTGCCCCGGCTTCGGCGCAGCTGCACTACGTCGGCGACAGGGGAGTGGCGACGGTTGGCGTCCTCGCCTGCAAGGGGTCGGCCTGCCGGCTCGAGGCGCCGAAGCGGGTGCGGTTCAAGGTCGGGCAGCGCTCCTTCTGGGCGAAGGTGCTGGCGCCGAAGCGGATCGCCGCCGGCGCCAAGGCGAAGGTCCGGATCAAGCTCGGTGCCCGCGCCCTCGCCGACCTCGCCGGGCGCACGACCACGATCGAGGTCCGCGCCGTGATCCGCCAGGGCAAGGCCGATCGCACCCGGCTGCTGCGTCTGCGACTGCGGCGGGCGGCGCTGCCAGGCAGCGGTGGGGGCGACGGAGCCCCTACCTCGGGCCCGCTCGGCTCCGAACCGCTGCTGCTGGCGCGCCCGGCGAGCGCGGTCGACGTCAGCGCCGTGCAGGTGACCTGGTACCCCCGCGACTCCTGGGTTCGCTACGCCTCCAGCGGCTCCGGATCCGGTGACGGGATCTTCTTCGCCGGCGGCGCGAGCGGCACCGACTCGACCGCCTCGGCCTGCCCCGACCGGCCCAGCGGCAGCGACGCTCTGCTGCCCTACGCGGTCGGGTTCACGGCGAAGCCGAGCTGGTATGACCCGCTCAGCGGCAGCGCCGGCGTCTACGGGCAGGGCAGCGTCGCCTTCCGCTGGCAGGCGCACGGGATCGACCTCACCGCGACCGATCCCGAGATCGAGATCAACGGCGCCGCCTCGCGGGCGATCTTCCGCTTCGAGGGAAGCGGCGGCACCGCCTACCCGGATCAGCGGGCGGTCCTGCTCAGCCTCGACCCCAGCGGCCAGCCGACGATCTCCAACGGCGGCAAGACCTTCACCTACAGCCTGATGCGGGGCACGCTGAGCGCCGACGGCGTCAACGTCTTCGCCGGTTTCTACACCGCTCCGGACAACGACGAGTTCGGCTGCGTCTCGGTCGCCTTCACGACCCCCTAGCGTCACCGGGCCGTCTGCCGGCATCGCGCCCGCCGCATAAATAGACTGCGCCGCCGTGTTCCAGAAAGTCCTGATTGCCAACCGCGGCGAGATCGCGATCCGCGTGGCCCGCACCCTGAAGGAGATGGGGATCACCTCGGTCGCCGTCTACTCGGAGATCGACCGCAACGCCCCGCACGTGCGCGCCGCCGACGAGGCCTACTTGATCGGCCCCGCGGTCCCGGCCGAAAGCTACCTCGACGTCCAGAAGATCATCGACACCGCCCGCGAGGCCGGCGCCGAAGCGATCCACCCCGGCTACGGCTTCCTGGCCGAGAACCCCGACATGGCGCGCGCCTGCGCCGAGGCCGGGATCACCTGGATCGGTCCGCCGCCGGAGGCGATCGAGGCGATGGGGTCGAAGACCAAAGCGCGCGAGATCATGCAGGAGGCGGGCGTGCCGATCGTCCCCGGCGCGACCGAGCCCGCCCCCGACATCGAGGCCGCCCGCAAGCAGGCCGAGGAAGCCGGATACCCGGTCGCCTGCAAGGCCGCCGGTGGCGGTGGCGGCAAGGGCTTCCGGGTGGCGATGACACCCGACGATCTTCAGGAGGCCTACGAGGGCTCGGCCCGCGAAGGCGAGAAGTTCTTCTCCGACGCCCGCGTCTACGTCGAGCGCTACCTCGAGGACCCGCGCCACGTCGAGGTCCAGGTGCTGGCCGACTCGCACGGCAACGTGATCCACCTCGGCGAGCGCGACTGCTCGATCCAGCGCCGCCACCAGAAGGTGATCGAGGAGGCCCCCGGGCCACACGTCGACGAGGAGATGCGGGCGCGGATCGGCAAGATCGCGACCGACGCGGCCGCCGCCGTCGGCTACCGCGGCGCCGGCACGATCGAGGGCATGCAGGTCGGCGACGAGTACTTCTTCCTCGAGATGAACACCCGCGTCCAGGTCGAGCACTGCGTGACCGAGATGATCAGCGGCGTCGACATCGTCCGCGAGCAGATCCTCGTCGCCGCCGGCGAGCCGCTCACGCTCGCCCAGGACGAGGTCGAGCTGCGCGGCTGGTCGATCGAGTGCCGGATCAACGCCGAGGCCGCGCACAAGAAGTTCGCGCCCGCCCCGGGCCCGATCGGCAGCAGCTACCGCGAGCCCTCCGGACCGGGAGTGCGGGTCGACTCCGGCGTCGAGGGCGGCTCCGAGGTGACGCCGATGTACGACCCGATGGTGGCCAAGCTGATCGTCTGGGACTCCGACCGCGAGAAGGCGACCCGGCGCATGCTGCGGGCGCTGGCCGAATACGACTCCGGCGGCCTGACCACGCTGATTCCCTTCCACGAAGCGATCCTCGCCACCGAGCAGTGGGCCAAGGGCGAGACCTGCCGCGACCTGATGGAGGACACCGAGTGGCTGAAGTCGACGGCCCCGGCCGAGGCGACGGCGCCCGAGCCCTCCGAGGAGGGGGCGGAGATAGTGAGTCGCGACTACAAGGTCGAGGTCTCCGGCAAGCTCTTCGACGTCAAGGTGATCGGGGAGGCCGTGGCCGGCGCCGCCGCCGCTCCCGCGGCCGCCGGTAAGAAACCGCCCAAGCGCGAGCGCAAAGCCGGCGCCGCCGCCGGTTCCTCCAGCGCCGCCTTGCCCTCACCGTTGCAGGGCACCGTCTTCAAGGTCGTCGT
>JBFXEM010000099.1:0-6796 GCA_050180135.1 Solirubrobacterales bacterium
CTGCGCGAGGAGGCCGACTCGCTGCGCGAGCGCGCCCGCAACGGCACCTCGCTCGACGACCTGCTGCCGGAGGCCTTCGCCCTGACCCGCGAGGCTTCGCGGCGGACCACCGGCCAGCGCCACTACGACGTGCAGCTGATCGGCGGCATGGTCCTCCACGACGGCGCCATCGCCGAGATGCGCACCGGCGAGGGCAAGACCCTGACCGCCACCCTGCCGGTCTTCCTCAACACCCTGGCCGGCGGCAGCGTCCACGTCGTCACCGTCAACGACTACCTCGCCCGCCGCGACTCCGAATGGATGACGCCGATCTACGAGGCGCTTGGCGTCAGCGTCGCCGCGCTCCAGGACTCCGACGACCACGCCGCGCGCCAGCGCAAATACGCCTGCGACGTCACCTACGGAACCAACTCCGAGTTCGGCTTCGACTACCTGCGCGACAACATGTCGCCGTCGCTGGAGAACTGCGTCCAGACCGGCCACGACTTCGCGATCGTGGACGAGGTCGACAACATCCTGATCGACGAGGCGCGGACGCCGCTGATCATCTCCGGTCAGCCCGAGCAGGCGGCCCAGACCTATTACACCTTCGCCCGCCTGGCCAAACAGCTGGTCGGCGTGCCCGCCAAACAGAAACTGAAATCGCTCGGCGAATCGAAGGACACGACCGAAGTCGACTACGACTACGAGTACGACGAGAAGCACAAGACGGTCGCCCCAACCGAGCGCGGCGTCAAGAAAGCCGAGGAATTCCTCGGCGTCGACAACCTCTACCTCGGCGAGCACGGCAGCCTCGTCAACCACCTGGTCCAGTCGCTGAAGGCCGAGTCGCTCTACAAGAAAGACGACGACTACGCGGTGATCGACGGCGAGGTGATGATCATCGACGAGTTCACCGGCCGCATGCTCGAGGGCCGGCGCTGGTCGGAGGGCCTGCACCAGGCGGTCGAGGCGAAGGAGGGGGTGGCGATCCGCGAGGAGAACCAGACCCTGGCGACGATCACCCTGCAGAACTACTTCCGCCTCTACGACAAGCTCTCGGGCATGACCGGTACCGCCCTGACCGAGGCGACCGAGTTCATGAAGATCTACAAAGTCCCGGTGGTCGAGGTTCCGACCAACCAGCCGATGGTCCGCGCAGATCACAACGACCAAATCTTCAAGACCAAAGACGGCAAGTGGAAAGCCGTGCTCGACGAAATCGTCTCCCGCCACGAAAAGGGGCAGCCGATCCTGGTCGGAACCGTCTCGGTCGAGACCTCGGAGATGATCTCCGAGGCGCTCAAGCGCGACGGGATCAAACACGCCGTCCTCAACGCCAAACCCGAGCACGCCGAACGAGAGGGCGAGCTGATCGCCCAGGCGGGGCGCAAGGGCGAGGTGATGATCGCCACCAACATGGCCGGCCGCGGCGTCGACATCAAGCTCGGCGGCGACCCCGAACACCTGGCGATCCATGAGCTCAAAAAGCAGGGAATCACCCACGACAGCGAGGGCTACCACGAGGCGCTGGCGGAGAAGACCAAGGAGCTGGAGCCGCAGTGCAAGGCCGAGGCCGAGGAAGTCCGCGAGCTCGGCGGCCTCTTCATCTGCGGGACCGAGCGCCACGAGTCGCGCCGGATCGACAACCAGCTGCGCGGCCGCGCCGGCCGCCAGGGCGACCCCGGCGAGTCGCGCTTCTTCCTCTCCGCCGAAGACGACGTGATCCGCCTCTTCGCCGGCGACCGGATCTACAAAATCCTCGACCGCCTCGGCCCGGTGGACGACGACGGCACCGAAGTCCCGCTCGAGGCGAAGATGCTGACGAAAACCGTCGAGAACGCGCAGAAGAAGGTCGAGGAGCAGAACTTCCTGATCCGCAAACGCGTGCTCGAGTACGACGACGTGATGAACGAGCAGCGCCGCGTCGTCTACAAATACCGGCGCGAGATTCTCGAGGGTCGCGACATCTCCGAGACCGCCCGCGACGAGGTCGAGGGCGTGATCGAGCGCCTGGTCGACGAGTACACGGCGGGCGACGACCTCGACGAGTGGGACCTGGAGGAGCTGGAGACCCAACTGCGCCAGATCTGGCCGCTCGGCGTCGACGTCGCCTCGCTCGCGCCCGAGCAGGTCGACCGCGAGAAGCTCAAAGACGAGCTCGACGACGACGCGATGAGCGCCTACGACGACCGCGAGACGCAGCTCGGCGAGGAGCTGATGCGCTACCTGGAGCGCTCGATCCTGCTGCAGGTGATCGACAACCGCTGGCGCGAACACCTCTTCGACATGGACTACCTGCGCGAAGGGATCCACCTCCGCGGCTTCGCGCAGATCGACCCGCTGGTCGCCTACAAAAACGAGGGCTTCTCGATGTTCGAGGAGCTCATGCACTCGATCTGGGACGAGTTCAGCCGCCTCGTCTTCCGTGCCGAAATCGAAGTCCAGCCACCCGAAGGCGCCGCCGTCGCCAACACCGGCGCCGCTCCGGCCGCGCTCGACTACTCGGGCCCGTCGGAGGGTCAGCCCTCGGCCTTGGCTCAGGTCGCCGCCACCGGGACCGCCGGCGCCGCCGTCGACGTCGCCGCCTCGCAGGCGATCGCCGGCAACGGCGCCGACGTGGTCGAGACCGTGGTCAAGGGCGAGCACGACGACATCGGCCGCAACGATCCATGTTGGTGCGGCAGCGGGAAGAAGTACAAGAAGTGCCACGGGGCGTAGACCCCGTCCGCGAGTTCATCCGGGCCTTCAACGAGCGGGACCTGGACGGGTTCGTCGCCGTGCTCGACCCGGAGGTCGAGCTGCACTCCTCCCGCGGTTTGCGCAAAGGGATCGAGGCAGCCCGCCGGTGGGGTACGCGGGCGCCAGGCGGGGTCCAGCAGGAGATCGAGCTCGAGCAGCTCTACGAGGACGGGACCGAGGGCGGCGGCGGTCGTGCGGTGGCGCTGATCGTGCGGCGCTGGCACTGGGAAGAGAGCGGCGAGCTGGCGGGCGAGGACGAGATGGCCTGGGCCTTCGAGCTGCGCGACCACCGCGTGCGCAGCTGGCGCCCCTACGAGGACCGCAGCGAGGCGCTGCGGGCCGGCAGCTTCTCCCCGCCCGGTCGCTGACACAGGAGTATGCTGCGCCGATCTTGGCTCGCCTGAAGACCATCGTCGCGATCGCTTGCCTCGCTGGGCTGCTCACCGCCGGGCTCGCCCAGGCTTCCTACCCGAAGCCCCCGACCGGACCCTGGCAGTCGCAACCGGGCAGCGGCTTCACCCTGAAGAAGGGCAAAGGCGCCAAGCGGAACACGATCTACCTGAGCAACTTCCACGTCAAGCCGGAAGCCGGCTCGACTTGCGCGGAAGCGAGCAACGGCGGCAGCATCAAGGTGCTCGGCAGCTTCCCGCTGAAGCAGTTCCACCGTGGCGGATACACGGCCTGGGGAGTCGGCAAGAACGTGGGCGGCGAACCCGGCTACGGCGCCGCCAAGGTCTCCGCCGGTGGTAAGACCGTCAACGGCGGCTTCTACCTCACCTGGAACTACCAAAACCCGAGCGAAGTCTTGCGCGGCGGTGTTGAGTTCGGTGAGTGCACCTTTGAATTCTCCGGCTTCAAGCCCAAGTAAGCTGGATGCATGGCCGATGCCGCGCAAACCGAATCCGTAGCGCCGCGCCTCGCCGCTGTCCGCGAGCAGCTGTCCCTGCTCTCGGACTACCTTTGACCCCGCTGCGCTAGCAACCGAGGCCGAGAGGCTGGAGGCGGAGATGGGGCAGCCGGGATTCTGGGACGACCAGGACACCGCGGCCCGCACCTCGGCCGCGCACGCCCGGGCGCAGAAGCGGCTGGAGATGTTCCGCGGGCTCGAGTCCGACGTCGCCGACCTCGACGACCTGGCCGAGATGGCGGCCGAGGACGAGGAGATCGCCGCTGAGCTCGACAGCCAGCTCGGCGCCGTCGAGAGCCGCCTCGCCGAGCTCGAAGAGGCGCGCCTGTTCAGCGGTGAGTACGACGCCGGCGACGCGGTGGTCACCGTCCACGCCGGCGCCGGCGGCACCGACTCCCAGGACTGGGCCGAGATCCTCTTGCGGATGTACCTGCGCTGGTCCGAACGGCGCGGCTTCGACGTCGAGATGGTCGAGGCCTCGCCGGGGGAGGAGGCGGGGCTGAAGTCGGCCACCTTCATCGCCCGCGGCGAGAACGCCTACGGCCTCTTCGCCGCCGAGCGCGGCGTCCACCGGCTGGTCCGGATCTCCCCCTTCGACTCCTCCTCGCGGCGACACACCAGCTTCGCCCAGGTCGACGTCGGCCCCGTCGTCGACGCCGGCGTCGAGGTCGAGATCGACGAGGGCGACCTCCGCATCGACACCTACCGCGCCTCTGGGGCCGGCGGCCAGCACGTCAACAAGACCGACTCGGCGGTGCGGATCACCCACATCCCGACGAACACCGTCGTCCAGTGCCAGAACGAGCGCTCCCAGACCCAGAACAAGGCGGTCGCGATGCAGCTGCTGCGCTCGAAGCTGATCGAGCTGGAGGAGCGCAAACGGACCGAAGAGCTGGCCAAGGCCCGTGGCGAGGTCAAAGACGTCGCCTGGGGCTCGCAGATCCGCAGCTACGTCCTGCACCCGTACACGATGGTCAAGGACCATCGCACCGAGCACGAGGTCGGCGACGCCCAGCGGGTCCTCGACGGCGACATCGACGAGTTCGTGCGCGACTACCTGAACAAGACCGCGGCGGCATCGGCGAGCTAGTGGCCCCGCTGGTCCAGCTCGAACGTCCCGCGGCGGGCGCAGCGCAGGGCCTGCTGGTGCTCCACCATGGGCGCGGTACCGACGAGACCGACCTGCTGCGCCTCGCCGACCATCTGGATCCCGAGCAGCGGTTGCGGGTGGTCTCGGCGCGGGCGCCGCTGACCCTGCCGGGCTCGCCCGGCTACCACTGGTACCTGGTGCCGCGGGTCGGCTATCCCGATCCGGAGACCTTCTTCGCCGCCCGCGCGGCCCTGGCCGACCTCCACGACGGGCTCTGGGAGGAGACCGGCGTTGGGCCTGGACAAACCGTCTTCGCAGGCTTCTCGATGGGCTCGGTGATGAGCTACGCGATGGGTCTGGGCGGCGACCGTCCCGCCCCCGCCGGCATCCTCGCCTTCAGCGGCTTCATCCCCACGGTCGAGGGCTGGGAGCCGTCGCTGGCCGACCGCGCCGGCACGCACGTCTTCATCGCCCACGGCCGCAACGACCCGATCATGGAGGTCGGCTTCGCCCAGCGCGCCCGTGACCTGCTCGAGGCGGGCGGGCTCGAGGTCACCTACCGCGAGTCCGACATCGGCCACCAGATCGACCCGGCGCATCTCGCCGATGCGACCGGGTGGCTGGGGGTCACGCTCGGCTCAGCGTGAGCGAGCTGCCGGCGCCGACCAGGTGAGGCCGCCGCCGCTGGCCCGCTTGACAGTCAGCTCGCGGTCGAAGTAGCGGTGGCAGTAGCGCGGCGTGTTGAGCGCCTGCAGCTCGACCGTGAAGCTCTTCGCCGCGACCACCTTCACCATCTGAGGATCGGTGAGGCGCTCGGTCTCGCGGAAGACGCCGGCGCGTTTGAAGCGCTCCTGACCGCCGCCGAGGTTGAGCGAGCCCTTGCGACCGCGCAGCTTGAGATCGATCCTCACCGCGGCTGAGCTGCGGGACGTGTAGCGGATGGCGACCCGGACGGTGTCGTGGGCGGGGCTGGTGACCACGGTTGCCTCGGCGCTGCTGAGCAGGCACTCGGGCGGGGTCGCCTCTTCGACTTCGGCTTCTTCGCAGAATTCTTCTTCTTCGCCTTCTTCTTCGACCACTTCGCATTCTTCGAATTCGTCTTCTTCGGCGGATTCGTCTTCTTCGGCCGGGTCTTCTTCTTCTTCGCCCGGGAAGGCCACCGCGTTGAGGGAGCCGGGGGAGAGCGTCATCGCCTCGGCCGAGTTGGCGAAGACGACGGTGAAGGCGAGCGCGAGGGTCGCCAGCAGCGCGACCCACCAGGCGATCCTGGTCGCGGCGGGGAGGCGCTGCTCGGCAATGCCGGTGGTCTTCCGTTGCATGCCCCCAGGATCGGCTTCAGAGCACGATCCTTTAGCCGTGGTCAGCCGGCTGGACCATCATCCAGGATGCCCTCGAGGGTCAGCAGGCCCTGCTTCATCGGCAGGCCGCCGCCGTAGCCGCCGAGCGCCCCGCCGCTGCGCAGCACCCGGTGACAGGGGACGACGACCGGGATCGGGTTCTTGCCGCAGGCGGTGCCGGCGGCGCGCACCGCGCGCTCGTTGCCCGCGCCCTTGGCCACTTCCGTGTAGGTGCGGGTCTCGCCGTAGGGGATGCGGGCGATCTGACGCAGCACCCGCAGCCGGAAGCCGTCGCTGAGGCTCCAGTCCAGCGGCAGGTCGAAGGCGTCGAGCTTGCCCTCGAAGTAGAGATCGAGCTCGCGGCGCTCGGCGTCGAGCGCCGCCGGCGCCTCGAGGACCCGGGGAGAGACTCGCTCGGCGAGCTCGATCAGCAGCGCGTCGGCGTCCTGGTTGGGAAGCCCGACCCGGACCAGTCCCTTCGGCGTCCGCGCCAGCAGCAGCGGCCCGTAGGGGGAGTCGACGCTCGTGTAGGCGACGTCGAGCAGCCCCTCCGCCGCCGCGCGCACTTGCAGCTCTTCCAGGCTCGCCCTCATGCCAGCTCCTTTCGCAGTCGTTTGATCCCCTCGTGCAGGCTGCGCCGCGCCGCCTCGGGCGAGCAGCCCAGTGCGGCCGCGATCTCGGCGTGGGGGAGGTCGGAGGCGTAGCGCAGGGTCACGGCCGCACGTTGCTTGGGAGGCAGCG
>JBFXEM010000100.1:0-6728 GCA_050180135.1 Solirubrobacterales bacterium
GGGCCGAAGTCAGCGGCGAGTGGCAGACCCACTCGCGCTACGGCCGCCAGCTGCGCGCCCAGGGGGCGCTGCCGCTCGCCCCCGCCGACCGCGAGGGCCAGGTCGCCTACCTGACCTCGCTGCGCCACATCGGGCAGAAGCGGGCCGAACGGCTGGTGGACCAGCACGGCGAGGGAGTGCTGGCGGCAATCGCCGCCAACCCGCAGGCCGTCTTCTCATCGCTGCGCGGGGTCAGCGCCGACCAGGCCGCGGCGGCGACCGAATCGTGGCACGCCAGCCGCGCCGTCCGCGACCTCCACGTGCAGCTCGCCCCGCACGGGCTGGCCCACCTGGCGGCGCCGATCCACGCCCGCTACGGCGAGCGCTCGATGACGATCCTGCACGAGGACCCGTACCGGCTGACCGAGGTGGCCGGCGTGGGCTTCGCCCGCGCCGACAAGATCGCCCTCGCCGCCGACGTACCGCCGGAGTCCAGCCGCCGTGCCCAGGCAGCCGCCGCCTATGCCCTGACCGAGGCCGAGCAGCAGGGCAACAGCTTCCTGCCGCTCGACGAGCTGGTCCGCCGCACCGCCCGCCTCACCGGCCTCCCCCCCGATCCCGACGTGCTGGTCGAGGGACCGGGCCTCGTGGTCGAGGAAGGGCGCGTCTACCGTGAGCCGACCCAGGCCAGCGAGATCGCCGTCGCCGCCACCCTTCTCTCCCGCGCAGGGCAGCCGGCCCAGCTCGACCACGAGCCCGGCGAGGACCCCGGCAAACTGACCGACGAGCAGTGGGCGGCGGTGCGGGGCGCCTTCGAGGCGCGGGTCTCGGTCCTCACCGGCGGGCCCGGCGTCGGCAAGACCGAATGCACGCGCGGCATCGTCGCCGAGGCCGAAGCGGCCAACGCGACGATCGCGCTCTGCGCCCCGACCGGGAGGGCGGCGCGGCGGATGGAGGAGGCGACCGGCCACGAGGCGATGACGATCCACCGGCTGCTGGAGTGGATGCCCGGGCGCGAACCGGCCTACCGGCCGGGCCACCCGCTGCCGGTCGACCTGGTGATCGTCGACGAGTCCTCGATGCTGAACCTGCGCCTGGCCGAGGTGCTTCTGGGCGGGATCGCCGAGTCGACCCACGTCGTCTTCGTCGGCGACGCCGACCAGCTGCCGCCGATCGGAGCCGGCAAGCCGTTCGAGGACCTGATCGAGTCGGGCACGGTGCCGGTGGTGCGGCTGACCCAGATCTTCCGCCAGGCGGCGCGCTCGATGATCACCACCGCCGCCCACGAGATCAACGAGGGGCGCCCGCCCCACCGCGAGCCCGGCCCCGACCAGGACCACGACTTCTTCTTCATCGAGCGGCCGAGCCCGGAGCGGGCGCTGGAGACCGTGGTCGAGGTCGTCGCCGAGCGGGCCCCGTCCGGGTTCGGAATCGACCCGATCCGCGACGTCCAGGTGCTGGCGCCGATGTACAAAGGCCCGGTCGGGATCGACGCCCTCAACGAGCGGCTGCAGCAGCGCCTCAACCCCGACGGCAAGAAAGCGCTGGCCGAGCGCTTCCGGATCGGCGACCGCCTGATCCAGACCCGCAACTCGCACGAGCTGGGCCTGATGAACGGCTCGATCGTCTTCCTGCGCGAGGACGATCCCAACGAGGAAACGATCAGGGTCGACACCGACGACGGCGGCTCCCTGCTGATCCCCTACGGCGAGACGGCGACCCTGAAGCTCGCCTACGCGATCTCGGTCCACAAGGCACAGGGCTGCGAGGTCCCGGTCGTGGTCGGGGTCTGCCACCGCTCGCACTCGCGGATGCTGACCCGGCCGCTGCTCTACACGGCGATCACCCGTGCCCGCAACAGCTGCGTGCTGGTCGGCGACCGCGGCGCCCTCGAGGCGGCGGTCCGGCGCGACGGCGGCGGCGGCCGTCACTCTGGCCTGGCAGCGCGGCTGCAGGGCTGAGCCGAACGTCCGTCCGCACCCTGGTTTGGTCGTCCCCAGGCGGGCATATACTCAAAATTGACGATGACAAAGCGCCTCGTCACCTCTCTCCCCCCAGTCTTCTTGGCCTGCGCGGCGGTCGTCTTCCCCCAGGCGGCCGTCGCCAAGGCCAAGGAGGCCCCTGCCCTGCCGGAGGCGAAGGTGGCGGCGCTGATCGAACTCCACCACCCGCGCGGCCTCAACCGCTTCGTGCGCGCCGTCTCCGATCCGGCCTCGCCGCGCTACCGCGACTACGCGACCGTCGAGCGGTTGGTCGCCCGCTTCGGCGCCAAGAGGCAGGCGCAGCGGAAGGTGATGCGCTGGCTCGCCGCCCATGGACTCCACGGCCGCCTGCACACCACCGGCAGCTTCGTATCAGCGACGATGCCGCGGGCGCAGGCGGCGCGGCTACTGCCGCCCGGCGAGGGCGCCAGCGCCTCCACCGCCGGGCTCGAGCGCAGCGTCCCGGCGCCGCTGCGCGGGGTCGTCGAGCGTGTGTCGCTGCTCAGCACCGCTCCGATCGACGGTCACGCGCAGGCGGCCGACGACGCCGCCGGCGAGGCGGGCAAGGCCAGCGCCGGAGCGGCGACCGGCCCCTACCGCTCGATCCTCCTCCACAGCGGCACCGCGGCCGGGTGCCCGGACGGCAGCAGCGGCGGTATCGAAGCCGGGCTGGAACCGTTCACGCCGAACCAGTTCCTCACCGCCTATGGCCACGCTCAGCTGCACGCCAAGGGCTTCGAGGGCCAAGGGCAGACCGCGGCCGTGGTCGAGACCGGCGGCTTCAAGCACAGCGACATCGTCACCTTCACCAAGTGCTTCGGCGGCAAGCCGCCGCCGATCAAGGTCGTCCCGGTCGCGATCCCCAAGCCGCTGCCGGGCGAAGACGAGACCACGCTCGACCTCTCGCTGCTCTCGGTCGGTGCCCCGAAGCTGGACAAGATCTATGTCTACGAGGGGCCGGGCTCGCTCGACGGCGTCGCCCTCACCGCCGGCAGCGCGCTCGGCAGCGCCGGCCACCACCCCGACGTGATCTCGATCTCGCTCGGCTTCTGCGAGCCGGAGCTGGCCGGCAGCCTGACCCTGCGCAACGCCTTCGACAACGTCTTCGCGGTCGCCGCCGGGGCCGGCATCTCGGTCCTCGTCTCCGCCGGCGACCAGGGCTCCAGCGGCTGCCGGGTCGAACCGGAGGGAGGCAGCGCGACCGCCCTGCCGATGACCGCCGTCAGCCTGCCCGCCTCCTCGCCCTATGCGACCGCCGTGGGCGGCACCAACCTGGCGCTCTCGAAGCAGAACCGGATCAAGGAAGAGATCGTCTGGAACGACTCGATCCTGATCCCTTGGGGCGGCGGCGGGGGCGGCAGCATCATCTCCCCCCGCACGCCCTGGTGGCAGGCCCGCATCGACCGCTACGGGCCGGGCCGCACGGTGCCCGACATCGCCGCCCTCGCCGACCTCTTTCCCGGCTATGCCTTCTACTGCACGGTCGCCTCCTGCGAACCCGCCAACGGCAAGGTCTTCGGCTGGGGCTCGGTCGGCGGCACCAGCGCCGCGGCGCCGCTGATGGCGGCCGGGGTCGCCCTCGCCAACCAATACGCGGCCAAGCACGGCCAGGCCAACCTCGGTTTCCTCAACCCGCTGCTCTACCGGCTCGGCGCCGACGCCGAGACGCGCGAGGCCAACTTCACCGACGTCGTCAAAGGCAACAACGACATCGGCCGTGCCCTGCCACCCGCGGCCGGCGGTGGCGGCCCGGTTGGCTGCTGCCAGGCGAGAGCGGGCTACGACTGGGCCAGCGGCTGGGGCTCCTTGAAGCTGATGGCGTTCAGCAAGGCGGCGGCAGCAGCGCCCTAGCCGCCGCGGCCTTGTGACACCCTGGCGGCGAAATGCATGCCGGGGAGACGGAGCAACGGGTCGAGGGGCAGGCACCCGCGCGCGACGGCAAGCCGCGCGTCCCACTGCTCGAGATCGGGGTCACCCTCGCCGGGGTCGCCCTGCTGGCGGCGCTGTTCCTGGCGGTCCCGGCACTGCGCGACTCGGTCTCCGCCGCCGTGCAGGGCGACCACGACGAGGTCCGGCGCGAGATCGACAGCCTCGGCGCCTGGGGGCCGCTGCTGATCCTGGCGCTCGCCCTGATCCACACCGTCGTCTTCTACCCAGCCGAGATCGTCGACGCCGCGGCCGGCTTCGCGTACGGGTTCTTCCCGGCCCTGGCGCTGACGATGTTGGGCTGGATCCTCTCCGGCATCCTCTGCTGGGCGATCGGCCGCTCGGTCGCGCGGCCGTTGCTCGACCGCTGGCTCGGCGAAGCTCGCTTCGAGCGGATCGAGGCCCGGATCGAGCGCGGCGGCGCCACCCTGCTGTTGGCGATGCGGCTGATCCCGATCCTCCCCTTCAGCATCGTTTCCTACGCGGCCGGGGCGGCACGGGTGCCGCTCTGGCGCTTCGTCTGGACGACCGCGATCGGCTACCTGCCGATCACCGCCCTCTCGGTCTACTTCGGCACCCGCCTGGAAGGGCTATCGCTAACCGATCCGCTCGTTCTCGGGAGCGCCCTGGCGCTGCTGGCCCTGCTTGGTGGCGGCCACTGGGTGATGCGCCGCCAGTCGGCCCAGCAGCACTGACTCAGCCGGCGGGGATGACCCGGAAGCGGACCAGCGCTGGGGTCGGGTCGGTGTTACCGGCGGCGTCACGAGCCTTCACCCGCAGCACGTGCTTGCCCGGCGCAAAGCGCCTGACCAGCCGCTTGCCGCAGGCCCGGTAGGCGGCGCGGTCGACCTTGCAGCGGAAGCTCTTACCGCCCTCGCTCGAGCGGAACTTGAAGCTGGCCCTGGCGCGGGTGCGGGTCGGCAGCTGCCGCGGCGGACGTTTGACGATCTTCGTCCGCGGCGCCTTGGTGTCGACCTTGAAGCCGGCGACGGCGCTGGCCCCGACCCGGCCGCCGAGGTCGGTGGCGCTGATCGCGAGCGAGTGGCGCCCGTCCGCGAGCCGCCGTGGCCAGGCGAACGGCGATGCGCAAGGGAGGCTGACGGCGTCGATCGTGCAGGTGGCGGCGACCGGCCGGTTTGCGGCGAACTCGAAGCTCGGGCGGCTGACGCGACTGAGCCTGGCCGGCGCCTTGGTGATCGCAACCGTGGGCGCCAGCGCCAGCGCGTTGACGGCGGCGCCGGCATCGACCAGGCCGGCGCCGACCGCGTTCGGACCAAAGGACCCGACCGGGCGCGCGGTGGTGGTCAGGGCGCTGCGCACCTGAGCCGGGGTCGCTCCCGGGTTGGCCTGCAGCGCCAGGGCGGCGACCGCGGCGGCGTGCGGGGCCGCTGCCGAGGTTCCGTAGAAGCGCCAGGCGCCGCCGCTGAGGGTCCCGAAGAAGGTGTTGGCGGCGCCGTCGGTGGCGGCCAGGTCGGGCTTGGCGATGGTCTGCGCCGGGATCGCGGCGGCCGGGCCGGCGGCGAGGACGGGACCGAAATAGTGCTTGACGGGACCGCGCGAGGAGAACGTCTCCGGCGCCGTCGTCGTGTTGTAGCGAACGGCTCCGACCGCGATCGCGCCGGCGGCGGCGGCGTGACCGAACACGGTGGGACCGATCGTGTCGGCGCTCGAGGTTTCGTACTGGCCGATGAACGGGACCGCGTCGCCGAGCTGGACGAACTTGATCGTTGGCCCTTCGGCCGGCGGGATCGCCGGCCCCGAGAAGCGGGAGATCGCCAGCCGGATCGGAACCGAGAAGGCGTTGGTGTTTTCGATGCCAATCAGCTCGTAGGGGCGCTGGGTTTCGGTGACGTTGCGTTTTTTCGAGCTCGTCAGCAGTTTGCCGCCGGTATCGAGCAGGTAGGCGTCGAAGTCGGTGCCGACCCCGCCCCGCGGTTCGGCCCACTGCAGGTCGAGGATCAGCTTGCCTTTGGCCGGAACCGAGAAGTTGAACAGGTTGTCGACGCCGGCGCCGGGGTCGAAGTCGGCGCAATGTTCCTGACCCGCGGGCACCCCGGCCGGACAGCTCCCCGCGTCGCGGAAAGGCGCTTCCCAGGAGCCGACGTCGTTGCCGGCGGAGATCACGTTGTCGTTGCCGGCGGCGGAGAAGTAGGTGACCCCCGCGGCGCTGACTTCTTCGACCGCGACCGCGACCGGGCCGTCCTGGAAGAAGGGCTCTTCGAAGTAGACGACGTCGTCGGCGATCACGCGGGCACCGGCGGCCGCCAGGCTCTTGATCGCGGATGCGAAAGCGAGTTCGCCGTTGAAGGCGGTGGCGAAGTCGATCGCGGCCCCGGGCGCGAGGTCGCGGACGATCTGCGCCATCGCCCGGCCCTCGTCGGTGCCGCCGGCACTGTCGTCGAGGGTCCCGACCGGGGTGGTCGAGCCGCAGGGGCTGCCGGGCCCCGGAAGGTCGCCGCTGGCGACGTCGCCGGCGGCGTGGGTGGCGGCCGCGGCGGCGCGGTCGAAGGAGTCCGAGAGGATGCCGACCGTGACGCCGCTGCCGTCGACGCCGATGTTGGCGCGAGCGGTCGGGGCAGCCAACTGGGCATCGCCCTCGGAGCGGACGAGGCCGCCGCAGTCGGCGCCGAGGACCATCGGCGTCGCGATCTCGCTGACCCCGCCGACCCGGGCCAGGCCGTCGAGCGCCGGCAGATCGGCCGGCTTCACCGCGACCGTGACCGTCTGGTAGCGGCCGCTGACGTGGACGATCTGGGCCCCGGCCGCACGCAGGTCGTCGAGCCCCGCGACCGCGCCGCGTTCGAAGCGGACGTCGACGAGGACGCGGTTGCCGTCGCGCAG
>JBFXEM010000101.1:0-6707 GCA_050180135.1 Solirubrobacterales bacterium
AAGGCGACGACCACGATCCGCGCCAAGCGCCAGGAGCGGGTCGACGAAGTGCCTGACTGGGAGCAGCTGCGCGACGAGGGCACCCTGGCCAAGGACGAAGCGCTGAGGGATCTCGGCGCGCAGCTGCAGAGACTGGAGCGCGCGGTGACCGATGCCGGCGGCAATGTCCATTGGGCGCGAGACGCCACCGAGGCGAACGCGATCGTGGCCCGGTTGACCATCGCTGCCGGCGGCGGCGAGGTGGTCAAGGTGAAGTCGATGGTCACCGAGGAGATCGGCCTCAACGCCGCCCTCGCCGAGCTCGGAATCGTCGCTTACGAGACGGATCTCGCCGAGCTGATCGTCCAGCTCGCCGACGACCGCCCCTCGCACATCCTGGCGCCGGCGATCCATTTCAACCGGGAGGAAATCCGGGAGCTGTTCGAAGCGAAGCTCGGCCGGACCGGCCTCAGCGCCGAGCCGGCGGCACTGACCACCGTCGCGCGCGAGTATCTGAGGCAGCGCTTCCTCGAGGTCGGGGTGGGGGTCTCCGGCGCCAACTTCGCGGTTGCCGAGACCGGCACCGTCTGCGTGGTCGAGTCGGAGGGCAACGGGCGCATGTGCACGACCCTGCCTGACACCCTGATCACGGTGATGGGGATCGAGAAGGTCGTCCCCCGCTTTCAGGATCTCGCTCCGATGCTGACGATGCTGCCTCGGTCGGCGACCGGCGAGCGGATGAATCCGTACACGTCGCTGTGGACCGGGGTCACTCCCGGCGACGGACCGCAGAGCTTCCACCTCGTCTTGCTCGACAACGGTCGAACCGACGTGCTGGCCGACGAGGTGGGCAGACAGGCGCTGCGCTGCATCCGCTGCTCGGCCTGCGTGAACGTCTGCCCCGTCTACGAGCGAACCGGCGGCCACGCCTACGAGGCCACGTACTCGGGGCCGATCGGGGCGATCCTGACGCCCCAGCTAGCGGGGCTGCGAGAGGGCACGACCCTGCCCTGGGCCTCCAGCCTCTGCGGCGCCTGCTACGAGGTCTGCCCGGTCAAGATCGAGATCCCGAAGATCCTCGTGCACCTGCGCGGGCGGGTCGTCCGCGAGCGGGGCGGGCATCGCGGCGAGCGCTTCCTGATGGACTCGCTGCGGCGCGTCTTCGCCACCCGGCGCGGTTACGAACGCGCGCAGCGGTTGGCCCGCGCGGGCGCCCGCCCGCTGGCCCGGGACGGCCGGGTCACGGCGAGCCCGCCGGGGCCGCTGGGCGCCTGGACCCGCTACCGGGACCTGCCCGAGCCCGCCGCCCAGACCTTTCGCGAGTGGTGGCGACAGCGCTCGTGAGCGGTGTGGAGGCAAGGACGGAGATCCTCGCGCGGATCGCGGCGGCGAGCGCCGGCTGGCAGGGGCCGCAACAGCCGCCGCCCGCTCCGGTCCAGCCGCGGCCGGGGGACCCAGGTCTGCTCGCGGAGCGGATCGGGGACTACGGCGCCGGCGTCACCCGGCTGTCCTCCGAAGGGGAGATCGCCGCGGCCGCGGACGCGATCCTCGCTCGTCACGGCGCCAGCCGGGTCGCGGTCCCGACCGGGCTGCCCACCGCCTGGCTGCCGGCGTCCGGAGAAGCGATCGTCGACGGGGGGGAGCTCTCGGCGCGCGAGTTGGCGGCGATCGACGCCTCCCTCACCGGCTCGGCCCTGGCGATCGCCGAGACCGGCACGATCGTCCTCGACGGCGGCCCCGATCAGGGGCGCCGGGTGCTCAGCCTGCTGCCGGACCTGCACCTCTGCGTCGTCAGGGAGGCTTCGGTGGTGGCCGACGTAGGCGACGCGATCTCCCGGATCGCCGCGACCGATCGGCCGCTCACCTTCGTCAGCGGTCCGTCGGCCACCTCGGACATCGAACTCGAACGGGTCGAGGGAGTCCACGGTCCTCGCTCGCTCGAGGTGCTCCTGCTCTCCTAGGAGGGACTGGCGACTAGCCCCCCGGTTGGGAGGGCACGGCGCCGACGTCGATCGCCGCGCCCGGCTCGACCTCCCCGGAGTGGACCAGGTCCCAGATTTCGCGGGCGACGTCGAGCGGGTCGGCGAGCCGGTTCTCGGCCGCCGCGGCGCGGAACCTGGCGCCAAGCGGGAGCAGCTCCGAGGAGATCTCCATCGCCTCGCGGACCATCGCGGTGTCGACCCCCCAGGGGACGACCGAGAAGAGCCTGGCTTCGGCGGGTCCCGATCCCAGGGAGAGCGCGGCGCCGCGCGTCCAGTGCTCGAGCGCTGCCTTGCCGGCGCAATAGGGGGCGAGCCCCTCCTGTGCCGTCCGCGCTCCGGGGCTCGAGCAGATGACGAGGGTCGCGGCGATCTGCCGCTTCGCGCAGGCGGAGAGGAAGGCGGCCCCGAGGATCTGGCCGGACGCCGAGTTGAGCAGGATCGAGGCCCTGTACTCGTCGAGGTCGACTGCCTCCGCAGGGCCGATCGGGGCGGTCGCGCCAGCGAAGTGCAGGAACGTCGCTGCGCGCGGGCGCTCGGCGTCGAGCACGGACTCGACCTCTCCCCGGACCAGCTCCCAGCTCGACGGGTCGGCGAGGTCGGCGGCGAGGTGCTCGCCGTGGGCGCTTGGCCGGCGCGAGATCCCGATCGTGCGGCTGCCCTCCGGCGCCAGCTGCGCCAGGCAGGCGCCGATGCCAGAGGACGCTCCCGTTATCCAGATCGGGCCCGCCATGTCACTCCTTGTCCCGCAGGCCCATCGCGCTGACCCATGCGTCCGTGATCGTCTTCGTCAGCGCCTCGTACTCCTTCTGACCGGCGCCCTGGAAGGTGGCGACGTAGAAGCTGCGCTCGAACATCCAGATCAGCGCTTCGGCGAGGTCGCGGGCGCGGTGGGGATCGCGGTTCTCCGCAATCCGCGTCAGCCTGATGATCAGGTCGGCCAGGGGTTCGCGGGCCTCGACTATGGCCTGCAGCCACTGCTTCCTGATGGCCGGGACGCGGGAGAACAGCTCGACCGCGGCGGAGAGCACCAGCGGTCGGTCTTCCCACATCTCCGCCGAGCGCTTGACCACGACGCCCACGGTCTCCTCCGGGTCGAGGATCGGTCTGTCCATCACCTCGACCCACTGTTCGTTCGATCGCGCGAGCGTGCGGGCGACCAGCTCGGCCAGCAGCTCGTCCTTGGACGCGAAGTAGAAGTAGAAGCCGGGCCGTGAAAGCCCGGCCTCCCGCGCGATCGATGAGATCGGGGTCTCGCTGAAGGTGCCCTCGGTGACGAGCCGCTCGCCGATCGCGAGCAGGGCCGCCTCGCGGTCGTAGCCCCGGCCCCCAGGCCCGTTCAGCATGCGGCGCCCCCGACGCGTCAGTGCCTCGTCGTTGGTCGGTTTGGAGCTGTCGGCGGACACCGCGAGCTGACAGGGCTGTGTGTCTTTGTTACCGCTACCAGAGCCGTTGGCTCGCCAATTTGGCGCCTTCGACGAGGACCTTGAGCTTCGCCCAGGCGATCGTCGGGGGAACGTTGTTCCATTCGACGAAGGTTCCGAAGCCGCAATCGGTGCCAGCGATCACCCGCTCGCGACCGACCTTCTCGGCGAACCGCTCGATCCGCTGGGCGACCAGGCGGGGATGCTCGATGCGCGGGTTCTGCACGTCGATCACGCCGGGCATGATCACCTTGTCGTCGGGAAGCTCGATCTTGTCGGCGAACAGCTCCCACTCGTACTCGTGGGTGGGGTTGGCGCCCTCGAAGGAGATCGTCTCGACGTTGGCCTTGAAGACGCGGCCGATGATCTCCTCCAACGGCACGTCGTGGTTGTGCGGTCCGATGTAGTTGCCCCAGCACAGGTGCAGGCGTACGCGCTCCGGCGGCAGACCCTCGAGTGCCTGGTTGATCGCCCCGATCGCCGCGTCGATGTGGCCCATGTGGTCCTCGATCTGGGGTCCCATCCGGTAGTGGCCGACCATCGCCAGGTCCGGCGAGTCGAGTTGGAGGTTCAGGCCGGCGTCGATGATCGCCTTGTACTCGTAGCTGAGCGCCTCCGCCGCGGCGGCCAGGTACTCCTCGTGGGAGCCGTAGTGCTGGTTGGGATTGTTGAACGTGATCTGACCGGGAGTCGGCGCGTTCATGAAAGCGTGATCGACCGGGAAGTCGCCGAGCGCGGCCTTGAGGTTGTCGATGTCGGTGTGGACGAGGTCGGGGTTGACGAGCTTGATCGGCTCGACGCAATAGCGCATCACGACGTGCTCGATCGGGTACATGTCGACGAAGCGTTCGGTCATTTCTGGGAAGTCCTCGAGATCGCGTGCGGTCGAGAGGTCTTCGACGGGCGGCCCGAAGCCCGAGTAGCGCTCGTAGATGTAGGTGCTGAACCCGTTCTTGCTGACCTCGCCGTCGTTGATCACGTCGAGCCCGATCTCGCGCTGTTTGTCGACGGTCTCGGCCACCGCCGCACGGATCCGCTCGCGCAACGCCTCTTCCGACTTCTCCCTGCCCTCGTCGTGATCCCAGACGAGTTGGCTGAGATCAGCCGGGCGCGGCAGGCTCCCGGTGTGGGTGGTGGTAATTGAATCGGTGTTTCGCATGCTTGCTCCCTCGGCAGATTTGTAACCCGCGCGCAACCTATTTCCGGCTGAGCGGGGGGGCGAGGTCTGAAGTAGACGAAAACGGACCGTCGCGATTCACTGCCCGCAGGCGGGCAGCGGATCCGCGCCGAGGGCCCGCAGAACCTTCCTCACCTCGAGCGCCAGCATCAGCCGGAAGCGCACATGGGCGGAGCCGAGGTCGCTGCCGAGGACCGATTCGATCAACCCGAGGCGGTACTTGACGGTGCTGATGTGCACATGGCACACCTCGGCCGTTCGCGACCGGTTGCCGCACTCCTCGAGGAAGACCTTGAGGGTGGCCAGCAGCTGTCCGTTGCGGCTGAAGTCGCGCTCGGCGAGGGGGCCGATCTCCTCATTGACCAGGGCCGCCATCTCGTGCGTGCGGGGTGCGTCGAGCAGGAAGCGCAGGGCGCCCATGTCGTCGTGGAAGACCTCAACCGGCTCGGCGGTGCGGCGGGCCAGGTCGAGGGCCGCCTGCGCCTGCCGCAGGGCCCGCGCGAAGTCCTGGCTCGGCGAGCTGATCCCGGTTCGCAGCGTGACCAGGCGCCCCTTCGCCACCCGCGCCAGGTGGCGAAGCTTGGCTCGCATCACCTGCTGTCCGTCTCCGGGGACGGCGATCATCAGCTGCTGGTCGCGGGTGTAGGAGAGCGAGTGCTCGCCGGGACTCGAGGGCCGCGCCGCCGCCTCCGCCAGGCCCTCCGGCAGTTGATCGACGCAGATCGCCTCCACGACCGCCACCCGCCACGGCTGCCCGAGGTCGACGCCCAGCCGTTCGGCCCGCAAGGCGAGCTCCTGCGGCAGCGAGGGGCCGGCATCGACCAGTGCCTCGAGCAGGCTTCCCTGCAGCGCCCAAGCGTGCTCCAGCCCGGCCCTTGCCTTGACCAACTCGATGGCCAGAACCGGGGCGCCTATGCCCAGTAGCTCCGCGGCGTTCTCGACCGCCTGCGGACCGGGTGCGACGAGCAGCAACCCGACCCGCTCGGTGCCGGCGATCAGCTCGATGCCGTCCGCTTCCTCGGCCCCCGGATCGTCGAGCTCGACAATGCGCAGCTCGCAGCCAGAGAGCTCGGAGAGGCGCTGCACCAGGCCCTGTGTGTTGCCGCCAGGCGAGGTCCACTCGGCCAGCTCCGCGTGTACCGCGAGTTCTTCGGGTTGGTCGACAACCTGCATCCATCGCCCCTCTCCTCGTTGGACCCAGGGGGTATTTGATCACCTTTCTGACAGTTGTCAAGTTTGCTGACAACTGTCAGAAAGGCGCGGGAGCCGGCCTCGCGGGCCGATTCGCAAGCCCCCGTACTTCCTAGCGGAGAAGGCCCTTGTGGTCGTAGTAGCGCGCCATCTTCGCGAACAGGTCGATCAGATCGGGCGGGCCGGGGTTGGGGTTGAGTTCGCCGTAGATCGTCTCCATCGCGAGGACGATGCGCTCCTCGTCGGTCCACCCTTCGTAGGGCGAGAGGTCGATCGCGAGGGCCGCCTCCCAGGGAGAGAGCCCTTCGGCCTGGAAGCGCCTCCCTTCGGTCGAGACGAATTCGAGGTAAGCGCGGATCCGGCGCACGCCGTCGTTGTCCGTCACCGGTCCGTGGCCGGGCACGATCACGTCGACGTCGAGGTCGATGATGCGGTTGCAGGCATCGACCCAGCTTGCGATCGGCCCGGACCAGATCGCGGGGTGGCCGCCGATGAAGAGCAGATCGGCGACGTAGGCCACGCGGTCGTCGGGAACGTGCACGATCAAGTCACCGCGGCTGTGTGCCGGTCCGAGCTGGATCAGCTCGACCGCCTTCTCGCCGACGGGAATCGTCATCGTGCCCGTGAACGTGGTCGTAGGCAGGGTCAGTTCGATTCCCGAGAAGTCGAACGGGGCGAAGATCTGCTGTACGAACCGGCCGGCCAGCCCGAGCTCCGGGTCGCCTGATTTCAGGTGCATGGCCGCCTCCGGCGTGAAGTTGGGCATATCCTCGGCGGTGTTCCGGGTCGCGATTATCTGCGCCCCTTCGATCAACTGATTCCCCCACGTGTGATCGCCGTCGGCGTGACTGTTCACGAGTGTGTCGAAGGAGCGGGTGGCCGGGAGCGAGCGGCGCATCGTCTCGATCATCTCCCTGGTCATGTCCAGCGTGTAGAGCGTGTCGACCAGCATCGACG
>JBFXEM010000102.1:0-6694 GCA_050180135.1 Solirubrobacterales bacterium
CTGTCGACCCAGGCTTTGGCCGCGTCGTAGTCGCTGAGGTCGACGGTGTCGCCCTCGACGTCATGGCCGGCCTCCTTGAGGACCGCCGCGGTCTTCTGGGCGGCGCCGTCCTGGAGGTCGCAGCCGATGACCCGGGCGCCCTCCTGCGCGAACAGCGTCTGCGCCGACTCTCCCTGGCCGCCGGCCGTTCCCGTGATCAGTACTCGCTTTCCCTCCAAGCGCATCTTCACTCCTCCGTTCCCGTGGGGTTCGGCCTAAAACCTATAATGGTTATGCGAGAACTGCAACCGCAGACCGCTCCGAACCGGGGGGAGACTCCAAGCGCCTATGCACTTTGTAGCCCTGTGGGCGACAAAGTGCATAGGGACGGGAGGCACCGGCCGCTGATGGAGCTGGCCACGCGGCAGCATGGGGTTGTCTCGACCCGACAGCTTGGGAGGTTGGGATATACGCGAAGCTCGGCGGCTAAGGCGGCGCGGGTGGGACGACTGGATCGGATCCACAAGGGCGTCTATCGGGTGGGTCATCGAAAGTTGGCCTGGGAGGGGCGGTGCATGGCGGCGGTGCTTGCTTGCCGCCCGTCGGTCGCCAGCCACCTCGCCGCTGCCTACCTGCTGGAGCTGGTCCGGTTTCGACCGGAAACGATTCACGTCACGGCGCCGACGCAGCGTCACCCCAGGCAGGGGTTCGTCGTTCACTGTGCCCGCTTGGAGGAGGTCGACATCACCGTCATCGACGACATCCCGCTCACCGCACCGCCGCGCACGCTGCTTGACCTCGCGGCGGTTCTCCCGGCGGAACGGCTGATGAAGGTGCTGGAGCGTTCCGAGGAGCTGCAGATCTTCGACCTTGGGCCGATCGACGAGCTGCTCGCGCGTACCGGCGGGCATCCGGGCGCGGGCAGGCTGCGGCGGGCGCTGGCGATCTACCGGCCCGAGCCGACCGTCCTTCGCTCGGGCCTCGAGCGGCTCTTCCTCTCGCTCGTACGCGAGGCCGGGCTGCCGATGCCGGCGATGAACTACGTCCTCGCCGGCTTCGAGCTCGACGCCTACTGGGAGGCCGAGCGCTTCGTGGTCGAACTCGACGTCTTCGAGACGCACGGCACCCACGTCGCCTTCGAGCGCGACCGCCAGCGCCAGGACGACCTGCTGGCGCTCGGGATCGAGATGATCCGCCTCACCGGCCCCCGCCTCGAACGCGAACCGCGAGCGGTGATGCGGCGGGTCGGCGAGCACCTCGAGCGCCGCCGCGGGGAGCTCGCTTGAGAGCCCCCAGCCTGTACGCACTTCGTAGCCCTGTGGGCGACAAAGTGCGTAGGCGTTCCAATGCCGCCGGCTAGTGGTCGTGGCGATGGTGCTCGTGCGCCGGTTTCGGTTTGCCGCCGCCTCTGAGCGGGGTCAGCTGCTCGATGTCGTAGCGGCGGCGCAGCTCGGCGATGTCCTTGGGGTCGGGGGCGCCGTCGGTTCGCCGCAGGATCGCCGCCAGTTCCTTGAAGTAGTTCTCGTGCCCACCCGGGACCGAGGACTGGAAGAACATCCGGCACGGCTTCTTCGAGGTGTTGGCGAACGCATGGGGGACGCCGGGGGGCACGAACATGAAGGCGCCGGCGCCGCCGTGCAGGTAGCGCTTGCCCGCCCGCGACTCCCAGCGGTGCCAGTCGGGCTCCTCGCGATCCATCGGCTCGAAGGCGAGGATGTCCATCTCGCCCTCGACGATGTAGAAGATCTCCTCGCCGAGGGCGTGGACGTGGGCGCCGACGTCGTAGCCGGGCGGGATCACGACCTCGAAGCTCGAGGTCAGCGCCGGCTCCTCCATCGTCGACTTGACCGTGACGTCCAGTCCTTTGCCGGTGATCCGCTCGCCCTCGCCGGGGCCGAGCATGATTCCGTCGCCGCTGATCTCCGTCATCTCAGGTCGCCCCCTCGCTCATCTCAGTGCATCTCCCAGCCGCCGTCGACGTTGAAGGCGGCGCCGGTGATGTTGTGGGCGCGGTCGGATGCCAGGAAGGCGGCCATCTCGCCGATGTCGCGCGGGGTCTGGAACTCGCTGAGCGGGATCCGCTCCTTGAACCAGTCCCAGGTCGCCTCCTCGGACTGACCCTGGATCGCGCTGAACAGTTTGACCACGCCGGAGTGCAGCTCGGTCTCGAGGATGCCGGGATGGATCGAGTTGACGGTGACGCCCTGCGGCGCGAGCTCGTGCGCGAGGCACTGGGTCATCCCGGTCACCGCGAACTTGGAGGCGACGTACTGGCTGACCAGGGCAAAGCCGGACTGGCCGACGATCGAGGAGATGTTGAGCACGCGGCCGGCCTCCGACTGGACGATGAGCGGCACCAGCGCCCGGTTTACGAGGAAGACGCCACGGGCGTTGATGTTCATCACCCGGTCCCACTCCTCCTCGGTCAGATCCGTGATCGGGGTCGGTTTGGGGCCGACGCCGGCGTTGTTGACGAGGATGTCGAGGCGGCCGTGCTCGGCCTCGACCTTCTGCGCCAGCGCCGCGACCGAGTCGGCCTTGCTGACGTCGACCTCGACCGCCAGCGCCGGGCCGGCCAGCTTGCCGGCGCTCTGCTCCGCGGCGGCGCCGTCGACGTCGGCGATCACAACCGCGGCACCCTGCTCGCTGAGGCATTCGGCGATTCCCTGCCCGATGCCCTTCGCACCTCCCGTGACGACGGCAACCCTTCCGTCGAGATCAGCCATTTCCTACTCCCTTCCCATTTGACATCGCTGTTTCCAAGATTCCCAACACGTCCTCCCGCGTTACCGGCGCCGGCAGCTCCGGCGCCGCCGCCGCGGCCAGGTCGGCCGCCAGCTCGAGGTCGGCCGCTCGCAGCCCGAAGTCGGCGAGGCCGGCATCGAGGCCGAGGTCGCGACCCAGCTCGCGCAGCCCCGCGACCGCGTCGGGGGCGCCGAGCGCCCGCGCGACCCGGGCCAGCGCCGCCGGGGCCGCCTCGCGGTAGTGGTCGACGACCCAGGGCAGAACGATCGCGTGGACCTCGGCGTGCGGCAGGTTGAAGGTGCCGCCGAGCACGTGGCAGATCTTGTGGTGCAGACCGGTGCCGCCGACGGCCAGGGCCGTGCCGCCGAGCCAGGCGCCGCGCAGGGCGGTGTCGCGGGCGTCGAGGTCGCGCGGTTCGCGCACCGAGCCGCGCAGGCCGGCCGCCAGCAGCGCGATCCCCTCGGCGGCGACGGCGTCGGTGACGGGGTTCGCCGCCGCCGTCCACATCGCCTCGACGCAGTGCGCGACCGCGTTCATGCCGCTGGCCGCGGTCGCCAGCGGTGGCAGGCTCAGGGTCAGCTCCGGGTCGTAGACGACGGTCCGCGGCAGCACCCGCAGGTCGCGGCCGGTGGTCTTGCGGGCCTCGCTGGTGATGCCCCAGATCGGCGTCATCTCCGAACCCGCGTAGGTGGTCGGGACGGCGAGGATCGGCAGGCCCGCCTCCAGCGCCACCGCCTTCGCCAGCCCGGTCGCCGAGCCGCCACCGAGGGCGAGAAGACAGTCGGCGTCGAGCTCCCGCGCGCGCTCGCAGGCGCTCGCGGCCAGCTCGGCGGGAACGTGCTGGGCGACGTCGCCGATCGTGCCGGCGTGGCGCTCGCCGAGCTGGCGCTCGAGGCGGTCGACCAGCCCGGCGTCGAAGAGGCCGTCGATCAGCAGCGCCCGCCCCGCGCCGAGGCGCTCGACCTCGGGGGTCACCTCGCTCAGCGCCCCGGCGCCGAAGACGACCCGGCCCGGCAGCGCCTCGTAGGAGAGTCGGGTGGCGAGCGAGGTGGGCATCAGTGGGTGCGCCCGTGGTCAGCCGGCACGGACGCGTCGCCCGGCGCCAGCACGAGGTCGAGCTCGAGCGAGACCCAGGGCTCCTCGACCCCCTCGGGGCGCTCGGGGTCGTCGGCCGCGCGCTCGACGAAGTCCCGCATCAGCGAGGGCTTGACCGCGAACACGGTGTCGTCGTCGAGGTACTCGCTCTCGGCGTCGAAGATGTGGGTGGTGACGCTCTTGTAGCCCGCAGCGCGCACGACGATGTGAACGTGGGCGGGGCGCCAGGGGTGGCGAGCGGTCGCGTTCAGCATCCGCCCCACCGGGCCGTCGTCGGGGATCGGGTAGGGCACCGGCCGCACCGCGCGGAAGGCGAAGCGGCCCTCGGCGTCGGTCTCGAAGCGACCGCGCAGATGGTCGTCGGGGGCGTCGGCGTCCTGGACCGCGTAGAGCTTGTTGTCGCCGTTTTGCCAGACGTCGAGTTCGGC
Organism: Solirubrobacterales bacterium; assembly: GCA_050180135.1. Classification (GTDB taxonomy): domain Bacteria; phylum Actinomycetota; class Thermoleophilia; order Solirubrobacterales; family 70-9; genus VAYN01. The sequence goes on from JBFXEM010000102.1 coordinate 4,248, forward strand.
CCCGGCGATCGGGTTGCCCTCGAGGTCGAGGACGCGCCCGTGGACCCAGGCCGGGGTGCCGGCCTCCTGCTCGGCGATGTCGGCACCGTAGGGGCGCAGCGGCGAGCCGGGCACGTAGAAAGGGCCGAGCACGGTCGACTCCGTCGCCCCCGAGTCGTCGCCGTGGGCGAGCGCGTCGACCAGCATCGAGACGCCGAGCGTGTCCGAGAAGAGGATGAACTCCTGGCGCCGCTCGTCGGTGATGTGACCAGTGGCGGTCAGCACCGCGATCGCCTCCGCCCACTCCGCCTCGGTCAGCTCGACGTCGGCGACGAAGGCGTGCAGGTGGGTGACCAGCGAGCGCATGATCTCGCGCAGGCGCGGGTCCGGGGTCGTGTCGAAGCGGGCGACCGCCTGGGCGGTGATGTCGGCCGGCGCGGTCGGCCCCGCGCCGGCGGACCCGTTGGCGGGCGCGGCGCTCACGAGACCCCGGCCGGCGCCGCCGCCTCGATCCCGAGCAGCCGGGCGGCGTTGGTGCGGCCGATCTTCTCGCGGTCGGCCTCGGAGATCGGCGTCGCGTCGAACCACCCGGCCGCCTCCGCGGTCTTCTCGAACGGGTAATCGGCGGCGAAGAGGATGCGATCGGCGCCCACCTGCAGGATCGCCCCGATCAGCGACTGCGTGTGGAAGTTGCCGCTGGTGGTGATGTAGAAGTTTTCACGCAGGATGTCCTGGGGGCCGCGGTCGAGCTTCATCGTCGGGATGTGGGAGAGCCGCTGTTCGGTCCGCGCCACCGCGAACGGGAGCAGCTCGCCCATGTGGCCGATGATGACGTTGAGCTCGGGGTGGCGATCGAAGAGCCCGCTGACCATCATCCGCAGGCAGTGGGTCGCGGTCTCCACCGTGAAGGCCCAGGTCGGGCCGAGGAGCGCCTCGGCGCCCTGGTAGTAGCGGCTGTTTGGCAGCGGGTTTCGCGGGTGCAGGTAGAAGGGGACGCCAAGCGCGGCGACCCGCTCCCAGAAGACCTCGTAGGCGGGTTCGTCGTAGTAGGCGGCGGTGTCGAGATCGCCGACGCTGGAGTAACCGTTGGCGAGGGCGCCGCGAAAGCCGAGCTGGGTGACGCAGCGCTCCAGCTCGTCGGCGGCGGCCTCGGGGTCCTGCAGGGCCAGCGCGGCGAGGCCGACGTAGCGGTCGGGGTGGGCGGCGACCGCGGCGGCGAGCGCGTCGTTGGCGCCGATGGCGGCCTCGGTCGCCTGGACCGGGTCGACGATGTCCTGGATGCAGGGGGCGGCGAGCGAGACCGCGGCAACCTCGATCCCGGCCGCGTCCATGTCGGCGAGGCGGACCTCGTCGGTCTCCTGCAGGGCCTCCGCCATCGCGTTCCACTCAGCCGGCTCCCAGCCGATCGAGCCGAAGATCGTGTCCTTCAGGTCCGGCGTCACGAAGTGCTCCTCGACAGCGATCTTTCCGCGCATCAACCCTCCTTGCAGTGGTCCCATTACCGGCCTCCCGCGCCCGTTCGGCGATCTTTTCACACGGTTATGAAATAGTCAACCCGCTACGCATCGTGTAATGTACTCGCCGGGAAACGAACGACTGAGGAGGTCGAGGACAGATGGAGAACGGAACCGCACGGCTGCGGACTGAGCGGGCCGAGGCACCGCCCGTGGCGGTCTCGAAGCTCGGCTTCCACGTGGTCAGCACGCAGGACGTCGAGGCGATCGCCAATCACTACGAGACGGCGCTGGGGCTGACGCGAACCGGCAGCGAGGGCGACACCGTCTTCCTCACCCCGCACGGCGACCACCACTCGGTGGCGATCCGCAAGGGCGAGCCGCACGGCCGCGCCGGGCTCGGTTTCGAGATCCACGGCACGCTCGACGACGCGGCCGCCGGCCTCGACGCCGCCGGGATCGCCTACGAGCGCCGCAGCGACCCCGAACCCGGCATCGGCGACGCGATCGTGATCGCCGAGGTCGAGAGCGAGACCCCGATCACCCTCTACAAGTCGCAGGCCTCCAGTGGCGGCGGCTCCCTGGTCGGCACCACCCCGGCCAAGCTCGGGCACATCGCCTCCTACGTCGACGACCTCGCCGCCGGGCACGAGTTCTACCTCGGCGTGCTCGGCTTCCGCTGGGCCGACACGATCGGCGACTTCTTCAGCTTCCTACGCTGCAACGCCGACCACCACGTGGTCAACATGATGGAAAGCAAGAAACGGGCCGGGCTGCACCACGTCGCCTACGAGATGCGTGACTTCATGCACCTCACGGAAATGCTCGACCACCTGGCGACGATGGAGATCCGGATGGCCTGGGGGCCCGGGCGCCACGGCGTCGGCCACAACATCTTCACCTACCACCCCGACCCCGACGGCAACTTCATCGAGCTGTTCACCGAGCTCGACGTGATCGCCGACGAGGAGACCGGGATCTTCGAGCCGCGCCCGTGGCACGAGGAATGGCCGC
>JBFXEM010000103.1:0-6666 GCA_050180135.1 Solirubrobacterales bacterium
CTGCTCGAGGGGTTGAAAGCCTTCTCTTCAACAACTGTGCTCCTCCTTTATTGACTAAGTAGGTCAATAAACTACAGAAGCTGCTAGCTTTAGGCCATCAAGTTGGTCAAGAAACTCGAATAACCCGGCAAGAGAGGAATCACAGCAGATGAAAATCAAGACCCTCGCCATCGCGGCGCTCGCCCTAGCGGGGCTCGCTGCGCCGGCGTCGGCCGGTGCCGTGACCTACATCGGGTCGGGCTCCGTGGCCGCGCAGCCTGTGCTGCAAGCGCTGTTCAAGACCTACGAAACGAAGGTCAACAAGAAGGTCCACTTCGTCTACACCGCCAACGGCGGCAACGCCGGGGTCAAAGACGTCCAGAACGGGACCAGCCAGTTCGCCGGCAACGCCCGCACCCCCCTCCCCAGCGACGCGGGAACCACCTACATCAAGATGTTCATGGACGGGCTCTGCCTCGACGTCAACGCCAAGAACCCGCTCAAGAACATCAGCATCCAGCAGGCCCACGACATCTACCGCGGGCTGCTGACCAACTGGAACCAGATCCCTGGCTCCTACCCCGACGCGACGATCTCCCCGGTCGGTCGTGACACCAACGGAGGTACGTACAACTTCTTCCTCCAGGCGGTGCTCAACAACGAACCGCCGGCGTCCAACGTCAACGCGCTGACCGCCGACGGCCTCGTCGTCAACGCGGTCAAGCAGGACACCAACGCGATCGGATACGCCGGGCTCGCCTGGCAGGGCAGCAAGAAGCTGAAGCCCTTGAAGGTCAACGGCATCCCGTGCCAGGCCAACAAGATCAGCGTCGAGCCGCTCAAGTACCCGCTCTCGCGGTACCTGTTCCTGGTCCTCCCCGGCGACGGCAGCACGAGCCCGAAAGGCCTGCTCACGTTCGTCGACTGGATGCGTCGCAGCAAGCTCGCCGGTGAAGTGATCCTCAAGGCCGGCGGCGTGCCCGCGTTCAACAAGAAATAGGCGGGACCGTGGACGAAGAGTTCACTCCCGAGTACGGCCCGCAATGGTCGGACAAGCGCGTCGAGCGGATGCTCGGCGCGCTTGTCCTTGCCATGGTCGGGCTGCTGCTGGCGATGATCGTCACGGTCGTGATCAAAGGCTGGCCGTCCTTTGCCCATAACGGCCTCGCCTGGTTCGGCTCCGGCGGCAGCGTCGACGACCAGCTGCAGGACATCTTCCTCTCCGGTCAGTCGGGCGCCGAATACATCTACACCTTCCACGCCTGGCCGCTGATCTGGAGCACGATCCTGATCACCGGCGGCGCCGTCTGCCTCTCGCTCTTCTCGGCGCTCTTCGTCGCCGTCTTCATCGTCGAGTTCGCGCCGGAGTGGATGAGCAACATCTTGCAGCCGGTGGTCCGCTTCCTGGCCAGCGTGCCCTCGGTGATCTACGGGCTGATCGGAGTCGTCGTCCTCGTCCCCTTCATCGGCAACAACCTGGTCACCGAGAGCCAGAAGGCGTCGGTCGCCGGCATCATCTCGCTCTCCGGCTACAGCCTGATCGCGGCGGTGGTCGTGCTGACGGTGATGATCGCGCCGCTGATGGTCTCGATCTTCTCCGACGGCCTGCGCTCGGTGAAACCGGGCTGGCTCGAAGGATCGCTGGCGCTCGGCGTCAACCGTTGGCGCACCACCTGGAAGATCGGCGTCCGCGCCGCCCGGCCGGCGATCGTCGCCGGCACCGTGCTCGCCACCGCGCGGGCGATCGGCGAGGCGGTGATGCTGGCGATGATCTCCGGCTCGGTCGGCTTCGCCCCGAACCCGGCCGACGGCCTGATCTTCATCTTCGAGCCCTCGCGGCCGCTGGCCCCGACGATCATCAAGAACATCGAGGCGCTGACCACGCCGCCGGGCAGCGCCACCCTTTTCTCGATCGCGACCGTGCTGCTGCTCTCCGCCGCGACGGCCTCCTTTGCCGGCTTCATCGCCCGCCGTTCGATGCGCAAGTACGGGACCGCCTGATGGAGGGCCAGCTCACCGTCCCGCCGGTTCCCAAGCAGGTCGAGCCGGCTCCCGGCAAGGGCCCAAAGGGGGCCACCGAGGGCAGCGCCACCTGGGCGCTCGCCGACCGGATCGGCCTCGCGATCTGCTGGGCACTGGGGCTGCTGTTCTGCGCGATCGCGATCGCGATCGTCGTCTACCTGCTGATCCAGGGGATCACCTACCTCCGTCCGGAGATGCTCTGGACGCCCGCCACCGCCGGCTTCGAGCAGACCGAAAGCGGCGGCTTCTCGGACGCCCTGCTCGGCACCCTGATCGTCGCCACGATGGGGAGCGCCCTGGCCGTGCCGATCGGGGTCGCGATCGCGGTCTGGCTGACCGAGTACGGGCGCCCCGCCGGGCTCGCCCGGATCACCGAATCGACGATCGAGGCGATCGCCGGCATCCCCTCGATCGTGCTGGCGCTGTTCGGCACGGTGATCTTCTCCAGCACCGCGCTCGGCTTCCTCAGCCGCACCTCCGAAGGGGTCGTCTTCGGCCGCTCCTTCTTCGGCGCCTCGGCGATGCTCTCGCTGGTCGCGCTGCCGCTCGTCGTCGGCTCCACCCGCGAGGGCCTCAACGCGATCCCCCGGCACGTGCGCGAGGCCTCCTACGCGGTCGGCAAGACCAAGGCGGCGACGACCCGGCGGATCCTGATCCCGACCGCCAAACCGCAGATCGCGACCGGGGCGATGCTCGGCCTCGGCCGGATCATCGGCGACACCGCGATCATCGTCGTCCTGCTCGGAGCGACCCAGAACTTCGCCCCGGTCGAAGGCGCCCCCTTCCCGTTCGACTTCCTGCGCGGGGCGGGCACGACCCTGACCAACTTCGTCTACGAGGCCTCCCCGACGGGCAACCTCAACCAGCCGGAGAAAGCCTACGCGGCGGCCTTCGTCCTGCTGCTGATGGTCCTCGTCCTCAACGGGGCCGTCGACGTCATCCACCGCCGCGCACGAAAGGTTGGAACGTGGAGTTCCTGAATTCACCCCCGCCGCCGATCCGGCGGCTGCCGCTCGAGGATCCACTGCCCGCCAGCGAGGTGGCCCCGCCGGCCGCCAGCAACGGCCACGGCGCCGCGCAGGGCACCCAGCAGAGCGGCTTCACCGCCGCGAAGCGCTCGATCAGCGCTCCGCAGTTCTCGATCCGGCGCATGGAGATCGACAAGGTCTCGGTCTTCTACGGCGCCAAAGAGGCGGTCAAATCGGTCTCGCTACCGGTCCGCCAAGGCGAGGTGCTCTCCCTGATCGGCCCCTCGGGCTGCGGCAAGACGACGCTGCTGCGCTCGCTCAACCGCCTCACCGAGCTGACCACCACGGCCAAGCTGACCGGCCGCATCCTGCTCGACGACGTCGACATCAAGGTGATCGAGCCGACGCTGCTGCGACGGCGGGTGACGATGGTCTTCCAGCAGCCGAACCCGTTCCCGATGAGCGTCTTCGACAACATCGCCTACGTGATCCGCGAGCAGGGCTCGCGGCGGATGCGCAAGAAGACGCTGGAACCGGCGGTCCACAGCGCCCTCGACCGGGCCGGCCTCTTCGAGGAGGTCAAAGACAACCTCGACCACCCGGCGCTGAAGCTCTCCGGCGGCCAGCAGCAGCGGCTCTGCATCGCCCGCGCCCTCGCCGCCGAGCCCGAGGTGCTGCTGCTCGACGAGCCCTGCTCGGCCCTGGACCCGAAATCAACCCAGGTGATCGAGGACCTGATCGTGAAGCTGCGCGACGACGTCGCGGTCGTGATCGTCACCCACAACCTGCAGCAGGCCTACCGGATCGCCGACCACGTCGCCTTCATGTACCTGGGCGACCTGGTCGAGTACAACAGCGCGACGAGCGTCTTCAACTCGCCGCGGGAGCAACGGACCGCGGAGTACGTGAGCGGTGCCTTCGGCTAGGCCACAGCGCCTGCTGCCGCGCCTCGCCGTCGCCGCCTGCGCCGGCTCGCTCCTGCTCGGAGCCGCCGCCGGCTGCTCGACCACGCAGGAAAAGGCGAAGGCCCACCAGGAAGAAGCCCAGCGGATCCTCGATGCCCGGGCAAAGCGCCAAGCGGAGAAGAAGAAGGCCAAGAACAAGGACGGCAAAGGGGACGAGCCGTCCCGGAACGGGGGAAAGAAGCAGTGACTCAGAACAAACCGATGACGCCGGCGGGCTACGAGCCCTGCGAGGAGTGCGGGGCCGCGATGGACCCGCAACAGCGCTACTGCGTCAACTGCGCGGCCCGGCGCGGCAACGGCGCCAACCCCTCCTCCCGCTACTTCGCCGCGATGTCGGCGAAAGCGCGCAAGCCGCTGGTCGGGCCGAAGAAGGAGAAGGCCGCGCCGGGCAGCCGCGCCGCCGCGGTCGGGTTCTTCGCGCTGCTGCCGATCGCGGTCGCCCTCGGGGTGATCGTCGGCCGCGGCGGCTCCGACAGCGGCAACAGCGAGGCCCTGCTGCAGGCGCTGCGTGCCCAGGAAGCGACCGCCTCGACCAACACCCCGACCAGCGGTGCGACGGCGGCGACGGCGAACACCGCGAAGAAGGGCAAGAAGACCGCCAAGTCCGCCAAGGCTGAAAAGAAGGCCGAAGGCAAAGTCGAACAGACCGACAACGGCGAAGTCCACAAGGTGACCGACTTCAAGGCCTCCAAGGCGAAGGAAGAGACCGACACCCAGCTGGTCGAAGAAAACCCAGAACAGGTCGGCGACGACTACATCAAGGCGCAGCAGAACCTGCCCGACGTGATCGTGGTCGGCGAAGACGCCCAGGGCGGCCCGGCGCCGGGCGGCGGAGGGGACTGATCATGAGCAAGCTGACCACGATCGCGAAGCGACCGCTGGCGAAACTGCGGCCAGAGGAACCGGCGCCGATCAAGAAGGCGGCGGTCGAGCCGCCGAAGACCGAGAACAAGGACCTGGTCGCCCAGCGCGACCGGCTGCTGGAGAAGTTCACGGTGATGCAGGCCGACCTCGGCGGCGCCTTCTATGAGATGGCGATCCGCGACCACGTCCGCCTCGACGTGCTGACCCGCAAGGCGGCCGAACTGCAGCGCGTCGACGCCGACCTGACCGCGATCGAGCGGCTGCTCGAGGTCGAACGCTCCGACGCCGCCGGGCACTGCCCGAACTGCGGCTCGCCGTTCGGCCACGGCGTGCGCTTCTGCGACCAGTGCGGCAGCTCGCTCTCGGCCTCGGTCCAGGCCGCCCCGGTGGCCGCTGCCGATGCCCCCACCACGGAAGTCAGGGTGCCGGCCCCATGACCGGCCTCTCCGCGCTCTTCGCGAAAGCGGTCGCCGCCGCGGCGACCCTCACCGGCAAGAAATTCGCCCTGATGGTCGCTTCCTCGCTGGTCGCCACGACCGGCATCCTCGCCACGGCGCTGACCACCGAGAGCAACGATCTTGGTCCTCTGGCCGGCCTCCTGGGCCGGAACGTCTCCGCGACCGCGGCGCCGGAAACGGTCGAACCGGTCGCAGAACCAGAAGAAACGGCGGCCGAATCGGCCGGCGGGTCCTCCCCCGAACCCGCGTCCGGCGGGGAAGCGAGTTCCTCCGGCTCGCTTCCCACGCCGGAACCCACCGAAAGCGAAGAAGAGCCGGCGCCGGAACCCGAAGAAGAAACGCCCCCGCCCAAAAAAGAAGAAGAGCTGCCGCCCGGGCAGGTCCAGCACGTCTTCGTGATCGCGCTCGCCAGTCCCGGCTACGAGGCCGCCTTCGGCGCGACCCCGCAGATGCCCTACCTGGCGAGCACCCTGCGCCCGCAGGGCAGCCTGCTGAGCAACTACTCGCTGCTGACCGAAGCGGTCGTCCCGAACACGATCGCCGCGGTCAGCGGCCAACGCCCGAACGCGCTGACCAAGGCCAACTGCCCGACCTTCTCCGACTTCCCTCCAGGCACGAAGAACAACTCGGCCGGCTTCGTCTCCGGCGACGGCTGCTACTACCCGACGGAAACGCTCTCGCTGGGCGATCAGATCGACAGCGCCCGTCTGCGCTGGCACGCCTACATGGAAGCGATGGTCGACCCGACCACCGGCCAGCCGGACAACTGCGTGATGCCCGAAGCCGGCGCGGCGGAGACTGTCGTCCCCGGCGGCTACTCCTCGAACCTGAACCCGTTCGGTCACTTCCGCTCGCTCGTCGATCTCGGCTCCTGCACCCCCAGCGACGTCCCGCTGAGCGAATTCGAGAAGGACCTGAAGAAGATCGACACCACCCCGAACTTCTCCTGGATCTCCCCCACCCCGTGCAACGCCGGCATGGTCGGCCAGTGCCCGGAAGGGGTGGCGCAGGGGCCGGCCGCGGCCGACGCCTTCCTGGCGAAATGGGTCCCGGTGATCCAGAAGTCCGCCGCCTTCAAGCAGGACGGCGTGCTGATCGTCACCTTCAACCAGGTCAGTCCTCCAGACCCGACCCTGGCGCCGCTGCCGAACACCCAGCCGCTGAAGGTCGGGACGCTCCTGCTCTCGCGCTTCGCCAGCCCCGGCGGGGTCGACGCCACGCCCTACGACCCCTACTCGCTGCTGCGCACCACCGAGGACATCTTCCGGCTCAACTACCTGGCCGGCGCTGCCCCCGCCAAGGTGAAGTCCTTCGCCGCGCCGCTGCTCGGCGAAAACGGAGGCGACTGAGCAGGGCGGCAGCGTTTCTGGCAGGCTGACGGCCGTGAGCGCGAACGAGCAGAGCGGCGAG
>JBFXEM010000104.1:0-6663 GCA_050180135.1 Solirubrobacterales bacterium
CATCGCCACCCGCTCGGCGCCGCCAATTGACGACAGTGCCAGATCGAAGAGGTGGCGCTCGGGCTTGCCGCCGATCTCGGCCCGGCGTCCGGAGGCGGTCTCGACCGCGGCCAGGATCGAGCCGGTCCCGGGCCACTCGCCGCCCGGCATCGGCAGGGTCGGGTCGCGGCTGGTCGCGACCAGCGCCGCGCCCCCGTCGAGCGCGAGCTTCGCGGTCAGCAGCTCCTCGTAATCGAAGCCGCGGTGGCCGGAGACCACCACGACCGCGGCCCCGCGCGCCGGCTCGCCGACCAGCAGCTCGGTCCCGGTCGCGGCGATCATCTCCTTCAGCGCCTCGGCCCCGATCACGAAGGCGCCGCCGCCGTTCGCCGCCTCGCCGGTCAGCCGCGCCGTGACCATGCCGGCGGTGACGATCTGCCCGGGGTCCACATCGACCCCGAAGCTGCCCAGGCGCTCGGCGTAGGCGGCCGGCGGCTTGGCGGGGTTGTTGGTGACGAAGACGAGCCGCTTGCCGGCGCCCTGCAGGGTGCGCAGCGCCTCGACCGAGCCCGGCACCGGCTCGCGGCCGATCCAGACGACCCCGTCGAGGTCGATCAGGAGTCCGTCGAAGTCGTCCGCGAGTGCCATCGGACTGAGGCTATTCACTCATCTCGATACGGTGTCGGCAGTGAGTGCGAACGGACAGGTTGTGGTCGCCACCGACCTGACTCGCCGCTACGGCGAGGGCGACGCGGCCGTCGACGCCCTGGCGGGGGTCAGCACCGCCTTCGACCGGGGCCGCTTCACCGCGATCATGGGTCCCTCGGGCTCGGGCAAGTCGACGCTGATGCACATCCTCGCCGGCCTCGACAAGCCGTCCAGCGGCACCGTCGAGCTCGACGGGGTCGAGATCACCGGTCTCGACGACGGCGAGCTGACCAAGCTGCGCCGCGACAAGCTCGGCTTCGTCTTCCAGTTCTTCAACCTGCTGCCGGTTCTGACCGCCGAGGAGAATATGCTGCTGCCGCTCTCGATCGCCGGCCGCAAGCCCGACCCCGAGTGGCTGGAGCGCCTGGTCGAAACGGTCGGCCTCGGCGACCGCCGCACCCATCGCCCGGGCGAGCTCTCCGGCGGCCAGCAGCAGCGGGTCGCGGTGGCGCGGGCGCTGCTCTCCAAACCAGCCGTCGTCTTCGCCGACGAGCCGACTGGCAACCTCGACTCGAAGTCCAGCGAGGACGTGCTGGCGCTGCTGCGCCAGGCCGTCGACGAGTTCGGCCAGACCGTGGTGATGGTGACCCACGACCCCGTCGCGGCCGCCCACGCCGATCGCCTGATCACCCTGCGCGACGGCAAGATCGTCAACGACGGGGCGCCCGGCTCCGCCGACGACGTGATCGAGTTGATGAAGACGATTGACTAGCCTCGCGCTCAAGAGCCTCTGGGCTCGCAAGGTGCGCGCCCTCACCACCACCTTCGCGGTGGTCATCGGAGTCGCCTTCATGGCCGGCTCCTACGTCTTCACCGACACGATCTTCGCCGCCTTCGACGAAATCTTCAGCGACTCGCAGGCCGGAACCAGCGTCGTCGTCTCCTCCGAGAACCTGGTCAAGCAGCAGAGCGGCGAAGTGCCGACGATCTCCGACGACCTGCTGCCGCGGATCGAGCGCACCCCGGGGGTTCGCATCGCCTCCGGCGCGATCTTCACCCCGGGCGGCTTCTTCGACGAAGAAGGCGAGGCGATCGGGGCGAAGTTCTCACCCAAGTTCATCTCCTCGACCATGCCCGACGGCCTCGAGTCGCTCGACTACGTCGAGGGTCACCCGCCGGAGGGTCCAGACGAAGTCTCGATCGACGAAGGCGCCGCCGAAGAAGCCGACCTGCAGCTCGGCGACACGATCCAGATCGTCGGTCGCATTCCCGCCAAGGACTATCGCCTGGTCGGCTTCACCAAGCTCGGGAACACCTCGTTCGGCGGCTTCAGCATCGCTCAGCTGACCTTGCCCGAGGCGCAGCGGATCACCGACAAGGCCGGCGAATTCGACCAGATCTCGGTCGCCGCCGAAGATGGGGTCTCGCCGCTCGTTCTCAAGGAACGGATCCGCAAGGAGATGCCCGCCTCGGTCCGGGTCGAGACCGGCGAAGAAAACGCCGAACGCTCCTCCGACGAAATCCGCGACAACCTCGGCTTCCTGACCACGATCCTGCTCGTCTTCGCCTTCGTGGCGATCTTCGTCGGCGCCTTCCTCATCTTCAACACCTTCTCGATCACGGTCGCCCAGCGCATCGCCGAGTTCGGGATGCTGCGTACGCTCGGTGCCTCGCGGTTTCAGATCCTGCGCTCGGTGATCGGCGAATCGTTCGTGATCGGGCTGGTCGGCTCTTTGATCGGGATCGCCTTCGGCTTCGTGATCGCGGTGGCGCTGAAAGCGCTGTTTGAAGCGGTCGGGGCAAGCCTGCCGAGCACCGGCCTGATCCTCAAGAGCCGCACCGTTATCGTCTCGATCGCGGTCGGGCTCGGGATCACCCTGATCTCTTCGCTGATCCCGGCCCTGCGCTCGACCCGCATCCCCCCGATCGCCGCCCTGCGGGCCGAGCTCGCGGTGCCGAGCAGGCGCCGGCGCCTGATCAACGCGGTGGCGGCGGCGCTGCTCGGCCTGGTCGGGATGGCGATGCTGCTGATCGGCCTCTTCGGTGGCGCCGACGGCGACGCGGCGGCGGGGCTGATGGGAGCCGGCGCGGTCCTCTTCGTGCTCGCCGTCTCGCTCTTCAGCCCGGTGCTGGTGCGCCCGCTCTCGGCGCTCGCCGGCTGGCCGCTGGAGCGAGCGCGCCGGCTCACCGGCCGCCTCGCCCGCGAGAACGCGCAGCGCAATCCGGGCCGCACCGCGATCACCGCGGCGGCGCTGATGATCGGCCTCGCCCTGGTCGCCTTCGTGACGATCTTCGCCGCCGGCGCCAAGGACTCGATCGCCTCGGCGGTCGACGACACCTTCCAGGGCGACCTGGTGATCCAGAACAGCGACGGCTTCTCGCCGATCCCGCCCGGCGCGGCCGACGCGGCGCGCAAGGTGCCGGGGGTGGAGCTGGTGGCGACGATGCGCGCCACCGAAGCGAAGCTGCTCGGCAGCGGCGCGAAGCCCCTGATCAACGGGATCTCGCGCGACGCCGGCGACGTCTTCAAGCTGGAATGGAAGCAGGGCAGCCCGGCGACGCTGCGCGACCTCCGGGACAACCAGGCGATCCTGAAGGAATCCTTCGCCGACTCGCACGACCTCGAAGTCGGCGACAGCTTCCAGCTGCTGAGCCAGTCCGGCAACAAGCCCCGCTTCGAAGTCGTCGGCACCTACGACACGCAGGTGGGACTGATCGGCAACGCGATCGTCACCCAGGACGTCCTCGCCCGCGACTTCGGCCAGACGCAGGACACGATCGACTTCGTGCGCACCGCCGAGGGGGCCGACCCCGACCAGGTCCAGGAGCGACTGGAAGGCGTGATGGAAGCCTCCTTCCCGACCGCCGAGGTAGTCAACCAGCAGGAACTGAAGGAGAAACAGGAATCGGCGGTCAACAGCCTGCTGACGCTGATCTACGCGCTGCTGGCGCTGGCGATCGTGATCTCGATCTTCGGGATCGCCAACACGCTGGCACTCTCGATCCACGAGCGCACCCGCGAGCTGGGGATGCTGCGGGCGATCGGGATGTCGCGGCGCCAGGTGCGGACGCTGATCCGCTACGAGGCGGTGATCACGGCGCTGATCGGGGCGATCCTCGGCATGGTCCTGGGAGTGATCTTCGCGGTCCTGATCGCGCAGCCGCTGAAGGACGAAGGCTTCACCCTGACCTTCCCGGTCGGGCAGCTGATCGGGCTGCTGATCTTCGCCGCCCTGATCGGCGTCGTCGCCGCGGTCGCCCCCGCCCGCCGCGCCTCGCGGCTCGACGTGCTCGAGTCGCTGCAGTACGAGTAGGGGCGCCGGCTCAGGCGGCGCCGGCCGCCAGGCCCATGCGCAGGGCGCCGGCGACCTCGAGCATCGCCGCCCGCGAGGAGCGGCTGACGTAAACCTGGTTGGCGAAGCCGTGGATCAGGCTGGGGTAGCGCCGCAGCGCCACCGTCACGCCTGCCTCGCGCATCCGTATCGCGTAGGCCTCGCCCTCGTCCCGCAAGGGGTCGAAGCCGGCGGTGGCGACGTAGGCGCGGGGGAGGCCGGAGAGGTCGAGTGCCTTGAAGATCGAGACCCGTGGGTCGTTGGCGTCGGCCGCGTTGGGCAGGTAGAAGCCTTCGAAGTGGTCCATGTCGCCCTTGGTGAGCAGGAAGCCGTCGGCGAAGAGGGTGCGGGAGCGGGGGTCGTCGGCGGAGTCGGTGACCGGGTAGAGCAGCAGCTGCATCGCCGGCGTCGGTGCGCCCTCCTCGCGGGCCCGGATCGAGACGCCGCCGGCCAGGTTGCCGCCGGCGCTGTCGCCGCCAACCGCGATTCGGCTTGGGTCGACGCCGAGCTCATGGGCGTTGACGGCGGCCCAGGAGAGCGCGTCCCAGGCGTCTTCGACGGCGGCTGGGAAGGGGTGCTCGGGGGCCAGCCGGTAGTCGATCGAGAGCACCGCCACGCCTGCCGCGGCGGCCAAGAAGCGGCAGAGACCGTCGTGGGTGTCGAGATCGCCGATCACCCAGCCACCGCCGTGGTAGTAGACGAGCAATGGCGGCGCGGTGCCGCCGGGGAGGTTCGGCGGCAGGTAGAAGCGGGCGCCCATCGGCCCGGCGGCGGTCGGGATCGAGAGGTTCTCGACCCGTGCCATCGGGATCGGCGTGGGGGGCTGGGTGGCCGCGGCGCTGCGGCTGTTGAACTCTCGCGCCTCCAGGGGAGCTAGGCCGTTGGTGTAGGAGTGCGCCCCCGACAGCCGCGCCAGCTCGATCAGGGCGTGGACGTCGGTGGCGAGGACCTGGCCGTCGAGCTCCGGCGGCTCGCCGAACAGCCGCCGCTGCGTGCGCGGGCGCATGGCGCAGACGCGGCGCAGGAACTTGAACTCGAGCTCGGTCGGCAGGCGCGGTACGTCCACGGCCGCGCCAGGGTACTGGAGTCAGCGGGGGAGAATCGGCCCCCACCGCTGCCTTGGGCGGGGGTGAGACGCTTCGCGCCCATCCTGATCACCTTCTCCGCCCTCATGCCCGCCGTCGTCCCGGTGCTCCCTTCGCGGGCCGCGGGCATCTTGGACGCCCGCCCGGAGTCAGCCGCGGCCCCGCTGCGGACCGAATGCGCGACCCCCGGCGCCCTGAGCCTGCGCCGCTTCGAGGACGGCTCCGCGCAGCTGCTGTGCGCCGGGCGGGTGCTCGTCCGCGTATCCGTTCCTCGCTAGGCACAGTCCCGTCACACCTCGTTCACCAATTAGGAACGTTTAAGGTATCGCCGTCTCTACAAGCGGCGACAGGGGATTCAGATGAAACGCATGACCGTCGCGGTGCTCGCCACCGCAATCGCGCTCGCCTTCGGCGCGGCGCCCGCCGGTGCCGGTGCCGGCGACAAGGACTGCTCGGACTTCAACAGCTGGCGCCAGGCGCAGAACTTCTACAAGAAGCACGGCGGCCCGAAGAAGGACCCGCACCGGCTCGACGCCGACCACGACGGCATCGCCTGCGAGGACCTGCGCTGAACCCCACCCGAGCGGCAGCTCGGGCCGAACTTCCGGTGGTGTGCGAACGTCACACAGAATCGTGTAGCGAACGGAGTAGGTTGACCACAGGACGATGGAGGCGACGGTCATAGAGGAGGCTTCGACCGCGGCTCCGCCGCGCGCCGTCAAGCGCGGCCTTCCTCCCGGCCCGCGGATGCCGCGGGTCCTGCAGACCGCGATCTGGTCGCGGCAGGCGCAGTGGATGCTCGAGCAGTCGCGGGCGCGCTTCGGGGACATGTTCACGATCCGGATCGCCCACGAGGGCAACTGGGTGATGATCTCCGACCCGGCGATGGTGAAGCAGGTGTTCACCGGCGACCCGAAGGTCTTCCACGCCGGCGAGGGCAACCAGATCCTGCGCCCGATCCTCGGTGACAACTCGGTCCTTGTCCTCGACGAGAAGCCGCACCTCGGCCAGCGCCGGCTGCTGCTGCCTCCGTTCCACGGCGAGCGCATGCAGGGCTACGAGCGGACGATGACCGAGATCAGCGCCCGCGAGATCGCCAGTTGGCCCACCGGCACCCCATGGAAGCTGCGGCCGCGGATGCAGGCGATCACCCTGGAGATCATCATCGAGACCGTTTTCGGGGTCCACGAGCGCGAGCGGATGGACCCACTGCGGGCGGCTCTGCGCGAGTTCCTCGACCTCACCACCGATCCGCGCTTCCTGCTGCCGGTCGTCCTCGCTGGCCCCGAGCGGATCCGCCGCCTGCCGGTGTTCGCCCGCCGCATCGACCGCGTCGACGCGCTGATCCACCGGGAGATCGCCGACCGCCGCGCCGCCGAGGACCTGGCCGAGCGCGAGGACATCCTCTCGATGCTGGTCGGCGCCCGCCACGAGGACGGCAGTCAGATGAGTGAGGCCGAGATCCGCGACGAGCTGCTGACCCTGCTGGTCGCCGGTCACGAGACGACCGCGACTGCGCTCTCCTGGGCGCTCGAGCGCCTGACCCGCCACCCCGAGAGGTTGGAGCGCCTGCGGGCCGAGGTGCTGGCCGGGGAGGAGGCCTACCTGACGGCGACGAT
>JBFXEM010000105.1:0-6651 GCA_050180135.1 Solirubrobacterales bacterium
GGCGATCGAAGGCGAGCCCTGGATCGTCGACAAGGAGACGCAGCCGCCGGGCCGCATCTCGCAGGCGAAACTGATCGAGATGATGGAGGAGCGCGGCCTCGGCACCAAAGCGACCCGCGCCGACATCATCCAGAAGCTGTTCGACCGCGGCTACGTCTACGCCAACCCGCCAATCCCCACGGAGACCGGGATCGCCCTCTACGAGGCGTTCAAGAACTACGTGCCGGCGATGGCGACGCCGGAGATGACGGCGACCCTGGAGGCGGAGATGGACCGGATCGCCGCCGGCGAGCTGACCAAGGGCGCGGTGGTCGGCGAGAGCCGCGACCTCCTGCACAAGACCTGGACCGAAATCGACGGCAGCCGCGAGGACCTGGCCAAAGTGATCTGGAAAGGGATGGACGAGGACCGCATCCTCGGCCCCTGCAAGGTCTGCGAAGAAGCCGGCCGCAAGAAGGAGGATGGCTCTCCCCACATGCTGCGGATCATCCGCGCGAAAAAATCGGGCAAACGGTTCGTCGGCTGCAGCGGCTGGACCCTCGACGACCCCAACTCCTGCGACCAGACCTTCCCGCTGCCCCAGCGCGGCGACGTCTTCCGGCTCGAGGAGCGCTGCTCGATCTGCGACCAGACGCCGCGGCTGAAAGTCCAGCCGTTCCGCGGTCGTCCCTGGAACCTCTGCCTCAACGACGACTGCGAGTCGATGCAGGAGATGAAGAAACGCCGGGCCGAGCGCGAAGCCGCGAAAGCGGCCAAAGCCGCGATGGAAAAGAAGCCGCCGGTCAAAGGCGACGAGGACGCGCCCGCCAAGCCGAAAAAAGCGAAAGTCAAAGCGTCCAAAGCCGACACCGCCACGCGGGGGCGCAAACGCGCCAAAGCCGCGGCCAAGAGCTGAGGCACCAGGCAGTTGTTCATCTCGCTCGAGGGCATCGACGGCTCGGGCAAGAGCACCCAGGCGAGGTTGCTCGTCGAGGCGCTCGGTCCGGAGACGGTGGCGATCCGCGAGCCGGGGGGAACCAGCGCCGCTGAGCGCATCCGCGACCTGCTCGCCGATCCGGCGCTGGACATCGACCCGTTCGCCGAGCTGCTGCTCTTCTCCGCCGCCCGCGCCGATCTGGTCAGCCGCGTGATCCGGCCGGCGCTGGAGGCCGGCAAGGTCGTCGTCGCCGACCGCTTCGCCGACTCCAGCGTCGCCTACCAGGGCGGCGCCCGCGGGCTCGGCACCAGCCACGTGCTCTCGCTCACCGACACCGTGATCGACGGGCTCTGGCCCGACCTCACCCTGCTGCTCAAGGTCGATCCCGAGACCGGCCTCGGTCGCGCCGAGAGCGACGACCGCTTCGAGGCCGAGGGCCTGGAGCTGCAGCGGGCCGTCGCCGAGGCCTACGAGGAGATCGCGATCATCGCCTCCGACCGCGTCGTCGTCATCGACGCCTCCGGCAGCGTCGAGGAGGTCCACACCCGCGTCATGGACGCAGTCCGCAGCCACACCCGATGACGCGAGTTGCCGTTTGTGCTCGCCATGCGGAAGTAGACGGCAACTCGGCATGAGTGCGGTTCTCGACAGGGCGACCGAGCACCAGACGCGCGCCCGCGTGGCGCTGACCGCCGCGCTCGCATCCGGCCCCTCGCACGCCTACCTCTTCCGCGGCCCCCGCGGCGCCGGCAAGAGCGCCGCCGCCCGCGCCCTCGCGGCCGAGATCCTCGCCACCGGCGCTGCCGACCCCGACGACGTCCGCCGCCGCGCCCTGCTCGACCCCTCGCCGCACCCCGACCTCGTCTGGCTGGCGCCGCGTGGGGCCCAGCACCTGGTCGACGAGGTGCGCGAGCGGGTGATCCGCGCCGCCGCCTACCGTCCCTTCGAAGGCGGCAAGCGGGTCTTTGTCATCGAGGCCGCCGAGGCGATGCGCGACGAGAGCCAGAACGCGCTGCTGAAGACGCTCGAGGAGCCGCCCGCTTTCGTCCACCTGATCCTGCTCAGCTCCGAGCCCGACGGCCTGCTGGAGACGATCGCCTCGCGCTGTCAGCCGGTCGACTTCGCGCCGCTGTCGGCCGAAGTTCTGGAAGCCGAGCTGGGGGAGGGGTCCGCCGCGGCGGCGCGGTTGGCCGCCGGCGACCTCGAGCGGGCGCGGCTATTGCTGGCGCCGCGCGGGGCGGAGCTGCGAGGGGAGGCGGAGCGTTGCGTCGCCGCGGCGCTCGCGGGCGAGGTCGGCAAGGCCCCGTGGCGCAAGTTGCTGGCCGGCGCCGAGGCCGCCGGCACCGAGGTCGAAGAGGAGACCAGGGCGAGGTTGGAAGAGGAAGCGAAGTCGGGGATGAAACGGACCGCCAAGGACATCGGCGACGAGGCCAAACGGGCGGGGCGACGGCGGCGGACCGAGATCCTCGACCTCGGGCTCGAGCTCTGCGCGCTCTGGCTGCGCGACCTGGCGGCGCTCGCGGCCGGCGCCGAGGGGGTGGTCTTCAACCGCGACCGCCTCGACCTCCTCCGCGCTCAGACCGCCGGCCTCGACCCCGGCCAGGCCCGCCAGGGCGCCGAGCTGGTCGGCACCACCCGCCGCAGCCTCGACCTCAACGTCTCCGAGGAGCTAGCTCTCGAGGCGCTGTTTTTCAGGCTCGAGCGGCTGCTCTCCTGAGCTGCCGTTCTTGCGCACGCCCTCGAGCGCGCGTTCCTGGGCCAGGCGCGTGATCTGGGCCGCCTGACGGGACATGATCACGCTGAAGTTGAGCGCCAATCCGAGCAGGAAGAAGAGCACGATCGAGAACAGGGCGACGTTGGTGTCGCGCACGCCCATCGCGTCGGCGACCAGCTCCAGCAGACCCGGGAAAGCGGCGCCGGCAAGCATCCCCAGCCCGGCGACGAACCAGATCACGCTGTAGCGCTCCTGCAGCCGGTCGCGCCGGATCAGCTCCAGGATCGCGAACATGAAGGCGATCGCGAGGATCGCCGCCAGGATCCGGGTCCGGGAGGTGAGGTGGACCGCGTTGGGGTCGCTCGCCAGCGCCAGCAGCGGGCCCATCAGTCTGCCTCCACCCGCCGCGGCCTGAACTGGCCGACCAGCAGCACGACGATGCCCTTGAAGATGAAGAAGGCCGAGCGCACAGGGGTGAGGAAGGAGCTGCCGCCCGCTCGCTCCAGCATCCGCACCGGCACCTCCTCCACCCGCAGGCCCTCGCGCACCGCCAGCTGCAGGGACTCGATCTCGGCGAAGTCTGGCGAGTAGTGCTTGCTGAACAGCGCCATCACCCGCCGGTTGGCGGCGCGCATGCCGCTGGTCGTGTCGGTGAAGCGCTGGCGCGTGGCCAGGGTGAGGAAGAAGCGGAAGACGCTGATGCCGATCCGTCGCGAGAGGGTCGCGCGGTAGTCGTCGGGGTTGGCTTCGGCGCTCGGATCGCTGAACCGGGAGCCGATCACGAGGTCGGCGCGGTCGGATTCGACCTCGGCGAGCAGACGCGCCACCTCCGGCGCCGGGTGTTGGCCGTCGGCGTCGAGGTGGGCGCAGAAGTCGTAGCCCTCGCGCAGCGCGTACAGGTAGCCGGTTTGCAGCGCTGCCCCGAGGCCCTGGTTGAAGGGCAGGGTGGCGACGAGGACGCCGTTCTCGCGTGCTGTTCGCGTCGTCGCGTCGCCGGAGCCGTCGTCGATCACGAGGATGTCGACCTTCGGCAGCGCCTCGCGGACGTCGGCGATCACCTCGGAGATCGACTCCTCCTCGTTCCAGGCGGGTATGAAGACGAGCGTGCTCATGTGTTTCGATTCTCCCACGAAGCCGCGCAGCCGCCCTCTCCATCTCGCGGCGAGCAAAGGATTGTGTTAGTAAACCTTCATGAGTAGCCCGAGCAAGCTTCCCGCCAGGTCGCGGCCACTGACGCCGCGGATCGGGATGCGGCTGTGGCTGACCGGCGCCTTCGGCTCGGTCAGCCTGATCACGGCCGCCGCCGTCTACCTCTTCGGCGACAACGTCCAGGCGCTGATCGCCGCGGTGATGATCGGGGTCCTGGCCGGCTTCCTGATCGCGGTCGCGATCTCCCACCGGGTGGTCCGCCTCGCCCGCGCCGCCAAAGAGATGGCCGGTGGCTCCTTCGACGCGCCGCTCAACGTTTCCGGGCCCGACGAGATCGGCGACCTCGCCCGTGCCCTCGACTCGATGCGGGCCTCGCTGAAGGAGAGCTTCGGCGTGCTCACCGCCGACCGCAACAAGCTGGCGGCGATCTTCGACGGCCTCACCGACGTGGTCATGGTGGTCGACTTCGAAGGCCCGATCCGCTTCTCCAACAAAGCCGCCTCGCGCCTGCTCGACTCCGCCGGGCGGCCGCCGGAGGTGGTGCTGCCGCAGCTGCACCGGGCCTCGGAGGTCGGCTTCGCCGCCCACCCGGCGCTGCGGATCGGCGACCACGCATACGCGATGACCGCCCGCTCGCTGCCGGACGAGCGCGCCGTCCTCGCCGTGCTCCGCGACCGCACCGACGAGCTCCGCCGCGAGCTCGCCGAAGCCGATTTCGTCTCCAACGCCGCGCACGAGCTGCGCAACCCGCTGGCCGGGATCTCCGGGGCGATCGAGGTGCTGCAGAGCGGCGCCAAGAACGACCCGATCGACCGCGACCACTTCCTCTCGCGACTCGCCGACGACGCCGAGCGGATGAACCGTCTGACCCAGTCGTTGCTGACCCTGGCTCGGGTCGAGTCCCGCGGTGCCGCCGAGAGCGAGGTGGTCGACGTCCCGGCCGCGATCCGCGACGTCGTCGCCGCCGTCGAGCCGCCCCCGCACGTCGCCCTCGAGGTCGAGGTGGAGAGCGAGCTGGCCGCCACCGGCGACCCGACGCTGCTGCGCCAGGTGATGATCGGGCTGCTCACCAACGCCTTCAAGAACACGCCGCCGCCCGGCAGCGTTACCGTTCGCGGCCGGCATGAAGGCGAGTCAGAGGTCATCTTGGAGGTAATCGACACCGGGACCGGGATCCCGGCGGCGGAGATCGATCGCGTCTTCGAGCGCTTCTACCGCCGCAGCGAGTCGCGCAAGCAGGAGGGATTCGGCCTCGGCCTGGCGATCGCCCGCCGCATGGTCGACGTGATGGGTGGCCAGATCGGCGCCGATTCAGTCCTTGGCGAGGGCAGCACCTTCTGGGTGCGCCTGCCCGTCGCCCAACCGAGCCCAACCCCGGTCGCATGAACGGAGAGCCACGATGAGCACCGGACGCATCCTGATCGCCGACGACGAGCCCTCGGTCCGCGACTCGGTCGGCTACGCGCTGGCCCAGGAGGGCTTCGACGTCACCGCCGCCGCCGACGGCGACGAGGCAACCGAGCTGCTCGGCAACGGCATTCCCTACGACCTGCTGATCCTCGACATCATGATGCCGGGGCCGAGTGGGCTCGACATCTGCCGCGACGTGCGCTCGCGCAGCGCCGTTCCGATCATCGTCCTCACCGCCAAGGACGCCGAGGTCGACAAGGTCGTCGGGCTCGAGGTCGGCGCCGACGACTACGTGACCAAGCCGTTCTCGGTGCGCGAGCTGCTCGGCCGCGTCCGCGCCCAGCTGCGCCGCCGCGAACTCGACCGCTCGCCACTGGCGCAGGCGGTGAAGATCGAGGCCGGGCCGGTCTCGATCGACCTCGTTCGCCACGTCGCCACCGTGCGCGGGCTGCCGGTCAACCTGACCCGCTCGGAGTTCCAGCTGCTGCGGCTGCTGGTCGGTCGCCCCGGCGAGGTCTTCGCCCGCGCCCAGATCATGGAGGAGCTCTGGCAGACCGAATTCGACGGCGACGAGCGCGCCTGCGACGTCCACATCTCGAACCTGCGCCAGAAGGTCGAGCGCGACCCCCAGCGCCCCGAGCTGGTGCTGACCGTGCGCGGCGTCGGTTACAAGTTCAACGCCGAGGGCTCCTGAGCAGACGGAGCCGGCGCCGCGACCTGGGTAGGGTCAAGGCTGCAAGCTTGAACTAGGAAGACTGGGGAGGCCCAATTGCCGCTGGTACCGATGGTCGTAGAGCAGACCGCTCGTGGGGAGCGCTCCTTCGATATCTACAGCCGCCTGCTCGCGCAGCGGATCATCTTCCTCGGGGAGCAGGTCACCGACGACCTCGCCAACCTGATCATCGCCCAGCTGCTGCACCTCGAGTCCGACGACCCCGACAAGGACGTCAGCCTCTACATCAACTCGCCCGGCGGCAACGCCTACGCGGGCCTGGCGATCTACGACACCATGCAGTTCATCAAGCCCGACGTGCAGACCATCTGTTACGGAATCGCGATGTCGGCCGGCTCGCTGATCCTGACCGGCGGTGCCAAGGGCAAACGGATGGCGCTGCCCAACAGCCGCATCCTCATCCACCAGCCCAGCGGCGGCTTCGAAGGCCAGTCCTCCGACATCGAGATCCACGCGAAAGAGATCCTCTCGCTGCGCGAGCGACTCGACGGCATCTACGCCCACCACACCGGGCAAACGCAGGAGCAGATCAAGGACGACATGGAACGGGACAAATTCTTCCTCCCCGAGGACGCCGTCACCTACGGCCTGATCGACCGCGTGATCGAGTCGCACGAATACAGCGAGACCGGCAACGGCGTCGCGATGGGCGGCGTCTAGGAGTCCATCCTGGGCGTTCCGGAGTCTTCGGGCGCTTTATCGCCCCTAAACTCGGAAGCGGCCAAGGCG
>JBFXEM010000106.1:0-6641 GCA_050180135.1 Solirubrobacterales bacterium
GTCGTCACCGTCCCCCCCGCCTTCACCAAGGACGCCGTCTTCGAGGCGATCCTCAACGGGATCAAGCTGATCGTCGTCGTCACCGAGCGGATCCCGCGCCGCGACGTCGCCCAGATGGTCGAGCTGGCCAACCTCGAGGGCGCCCGCATCATCGGGCCCAACTGCCTCGGCCTGATCGTCCCCGACGTCTGCAAGATGGGCGGTATCGGCGGTCCCGCCCGCGACGCCGCCAAGGCCTACGCCCCCGGCCCGGTCGGCGTGATGAGCCGCTCCGGTGGGATGACCACCGAGATCTCCTCCTCGCTGACCCAGGCCGGCCTCGGCGTCTCCACCGCGGTCTCGATCGGCGGCGACGCGATCATCGGCTCCGCCTACGCCGAGCTGATGCCCTACTTCGAGGCCGACGAGGAGACCAGGGCGATCGTCATCTACACCGAGCCCGGTGGCCGCATGGAGGCCCAGCTGGCGCAGTGGGTCGCCGACAACGACAGCCGCCTGCCGATCGTCGCCTTCATGGCCGGCAAATTCATGGACGACGAGGAGATGAAAGGCATGTCCTTCGGCCACGCCGGCACCATCGTCGAGGGCAAAGAGGACACGGCGACCGAGAAGATCAACCGCCTCGAAGCGGCCGGCATCCGCGTCGTCGAGCGGATCGACGAGATTCCGACCGTCGTCAAGGAGAAGCTGGCAGCCTGATGGCCGAGAAGCTGAACAAGGTCTTCATCGACGTCGAGGTCGACGCCGCCGTCGCCGGCGACGCCGCCTTGGCCGCGAAGCTGGAGGAAGTCTGCCCCGTGAACATCTTCAAGGGCAGCGACTCCGGCGTCGAGATCGTCGAGGCGAACCTCGACGAGTGCGTGCTCTGCAAGCTCTGCCTGGAAGCGGCGCCGGCGGGGACCGTGCACGTGCGCAAGCTGTACGACGGTACTGAGCTCAGCTAGCCCCTAGCGAGGAGCGGGGCAGGGGTTCCGCTTAACTTTTTTGACGTCGGGTGCGGCCGTCCGAATATGGCCCCGCCAAAAAAGTGCAAGACGCTTCACCCCTGCCCCGCTCCTCGCTCGCGGTAGGTGGGCTCAGCGTCGTTGAGATATGGCTTTGGGTTCAGGCGGGGGTGCTTGCTTCGGCGGCGGCTAGGAGGAGGGCGCCGGACTCGACCATGAGTTGGGCTTCGGAGCGCATGGCGTCGGGGATGACAACTCGGGAGCGGAGGTCGTCGAGGAGGGCCGGGTCGCCGTCGATCTCGACGCCGGGGACGCCGGCCTCGCCGACGACGACGGCGGCGAGCACCTCGATCGGGCCGCCGACGAGGGTCAGGTCGGGGTCGGTCGCGCCACCGCGGGAGGCGGTGATCCAGCCGTCGCGGACCCGCAGCTCGAAGCTGTGGTCGAGGCTGCGAAGGGCGACCGTCAGCTCCAGCTCAGCTGGCGGGCGCAGGATCACCCGCAGGGCGTTGGGCAGCGAGGACGGGGCGAGGCCGACGACGTCGGCGGCCGTCTGCAGCTCCATCCCCCAGCGGGCCAGCTCGATCATCGGCCGCTCCAGGCCGCGACCGAGCTCGGTCAGCTCGTAGACCACCGCGGCGGCGGGCGGGTCGAGCTCGCGGCGGGCGACGATCCCGTCCTCTTCGAGGCCACGCAGGCGCTTGGTGAGGACGTCGGTGGGAGCCCCGCCGACGTCGCGCGCGAGGTCGGAGAAGCGCAGCGGCCCGAGCGAGAGCTCGCGCACGATCAGCAGCGACCAGCGCTCCCCAACCCGGTCGAGCGCCGCCGCGAGGCTGCACTCCTGGCCGTATTCGCGACGCGTCATCGCCGCATTCTATCAGTGAACTTTGATATCCAAAGCATCTGCTTTGGAATCTGGTACAGTCCGCGCCGCCGTGACCCGAATCGCCAACCTGACCTGGACGCGACCGAAGCTCGTCCTCGCCCTGGTCGGCCTCTTCGCGCTGGTCGCGATCGTGGTCGGCCGCGACGTCGAGCAGCACCTGAAGGCGGCCGGGTTCACCGACTCCGCCTCCGAGAGCGAGCGCGCCGGCGGGCTGTTGCGGAGCGCCCTCGGCTACGACCCCAACCCCGGCTTGGTGGTCGTCGTCCGCTCCCCCGACGGCGGCCGCCTCGACACCGCCGACCCCGCGGTCCGCGCCGAGGTCGACCGGCTCGCCGCCGCGATGGCGCGGGTCCGCTACGTCGGCCGCGTCGTCGACCCGCTGCGCGACCGCGCCGCGGCGCGCAGGCTGATCGCCCCCGATGGCAAGTCGCTGGTGCTCGCCGTCAACCTCTCGACCGACGACATCCAGGACGCCGGCGGCATCGCCCGCGAAGCGATCGCGCCACTGCTGGCGACGACCTCGCTAGACGCCGCGATGGGCGGCTACGCGGCCGGCTTCGACGAGACCAACGACCAGACCCGCACGGACCTGACCAAGGCGGAGCTGATCGCCTTCCCGATTCTGGCGCTGCTGCTGCTGTTCGTCTTCCGCGGCGTCGTCGCCGCCGCGATCCCGCTGCTGATGGGCGTGATCTCGATCGTCGGCACGCTGCTGGTGCTGCGGGTGATGTCGGAGCTGACCGACACCTCCCTGTTCGCGCTCAACATCGCCACCGGCCTCAGTCTCGGGCTCGCGGTCGACTACGCGCTGCTGCTCGTGTCCAGGTACCGCGAGGAGATCGCCCGCGGCGGCGACGAGCGGGCCGCCCACCGGCGCACGGTCGAGACGGCCGGCCGCACCGCCGTCTTCTCCGGGCTGACGGTGGCGGCGGCGATGGCGGCGCTGATCGTGATGCCGCAGCGCTTCCTCTACTCGATGGCCGTGGCCGGCGCCTCGGTCGCGCTCCTCTCGGCCCTGATGGCGATCCTCGTCGTCCCCTCCCTGCTGGCTTTGCTCGGCCCACGCATCGACGCCCTCTCGATCCGCCGCGGCCCCGCCGTATCCGACAGCTCCGACAGCTGGTACCGGCTCGCCCGCGGCGTCATGCGCCGGCCGCTCGCGGTCGCCCTCGCCAGCTCGGCGCTGATGCTGGTCGCGGCGGCGCCGCTGCTGTGGACGACCTTGACCGGGCCCAGCGCCGAAGCGGTGCCGCCCGGCCAGCCCTCCTACGACGCCTACCGCTATCTCGAAGGTCACTATCCGCGCGACGTCACCGAGGCGGTCACCGTGACCGTCGACGGCGCGGCACCGCCGGCCGCGCTGGCCTCCCTGCGGGAGCGGGTCGAAGCGGTCGGCGGAGTCGTCCGCGGCACCCCCTTCGTCCCCGCCTCGGGCGAGCTCGCCTACGCCAACTTCGCCCTCTCCGGCCCGGCCCTGAGCGGCGCCTCCCAGGACTCGGTGCACGCGATCCGCGCGCTCGAGCCGCCGGGGAGCACGACGATCCTCGTCTCCGGCAACACCGCCGGCTTCGTCGACCAGAAGCAGAGCCTGATCGAACACGCGCCGCTGGTCGTTGCGATCGTCGCCTTCACCACCCTGCTACTGCTCTTCCTGCTGACCGGCTCGGTGCTGCTGCCTCTGAAGACGCTGCTGATGAACACCCTCACCCTCGGCGCCACCCTCGGCATCCTCGTGCTCGCCTTCCAGGCCGGCTGGCTCGACGTGCCGCTCGACTACACCGGGCCCGCCGCGATCGAGGTGACCAGCCTCGTCTTCCTCTTCGCGGTCCTCTTCGGCCTCGCCACCGACTACGCGGTCCTGGTCATGGCCCGGATCAAGGAGCGCCACGACGCCGGCGAGCGCAACGAGGAGGCGGTCGCCACCGGCATCGCCCGCACCGGCCGCGTGATCACCGCCGCCGCGGTCGCGATCGCCGTCGTCTTCCTCGCCTTCGCGGTCAGCTCCGTCTTCTTCGTCAAGCAGATCGCGATCGGGATGGCTTTCGGCGTGATGATCGACGCCACCATCGTCCGCGCCCTCCTCGTCCCCTCCCTGATGCGGCTGCTCGGCGAGTGGAACTGGTGGGCACCCGCCCCGCTGCGCCGCTTCCAGGCCCGCTACGGGTTCTCGGACGCCTGAGCCGCGGACTGGCTCGACCAAGAGCTATCAACCTCACGAGTCCGCACTTAGGCCCGGTATAGAGCCTCAAGAGCGGACTCGTGGAATTCGGACGCCTCGCAGGAGCCGCCGAACGTGAGGTTCGTCACGCTACTTGCATATAAATTTATAGCTGGGTAACGTATACACCGATGGATGCATCGGTTGCACGGACCAGGCTTTCGCGGGACGACCGCATGGAGCAGACGCTGGTGGCGGCGCATGGGCTGTTCGCCGAGCGCGGCTACGCCGACGTGAAGATGGACGAGATCGCGGCCGCGGTCGGGGTCACGAAGCCGCTGCTCTACAACTACTTCGGGAACAAGGAGCGGCTCTACATCGCCTGCATGGAGCGGGCAGGCGACGCGCTGACGGCGTCGGTCACCGAGGCGGTCGCGGCGGCGGGCAGCCCGGGTGACGCGCTCGGCGCCGGCGTCCGCGCCTTCTTCGCCTTCCTCGACGCCGACCGCGCCGCCTGGGCCGTCCTCTTCGACGACACCCTCCCCCACCGCGGCGAGGTCGCCGAGCGGGTCGCCGAGTACCGCGGCCGCATCCTCGACTTCGTCTCCGCCTCGATGCTGGCGCAGCTGCCGCGCGAGAAGCGGGCCGGCGCCGAGGTCGAAATCGAGGCTCTCTCCACCGCCCTGCTCGGCTCGGCCGAGGCGCTAGCTCGCTGGTGGCTGCGAACCGAGGCGCTGAGCGCCGACGAGGTCGCCGAGCTGCTGATTTCGACGATCGAGCCCGGCCTGCGCTCGCGCTCGCAGCTCCCCCCTTCCCCGTCCCCACGTAAAGGAAGCGACTCCGCATGAACCCGAAAACCCGCCGCGTCGCGATCGTCGGCGGCAACCGCATCCCCTTCGCGCGCTCCGACAGCGCCTACGCCCACGCCTCCAACCAGGACATGCTGACGGCCGCGCTCGACGGGCTCGTCGACCGCTTCGGCCTTGAGGGCGAGGTCCTCGGCGAGGTCGCCGGCGGCGCCGTCCTCAAGCACTCCCACGACCGCGACCTCGCCCGCGAGAGCGTGCTCAGCACCCGGCTGGCGCCGGAGACCCCCGCCTACGACGTCCAGCAGGCCTGTGGAACCGGCCTGGAGACGACGATCCTGGTCGCCAACAAGATCGCCCTCGGGCAGATCGACGCCGGCATCGCCTGCGGCGCCGACACCACCTCCGACGCTCCGATCGCGCTCAACGAGCAGCTGCGCTCGACCCTGCTGGAGGCCAACCGCCAGCGCTCGACGACCGGCAAGCTGAAGGCGCTGACCGGGTTCCGGCCCCAGCACGTGATCCCCGCCATCCCCCGCAACGAGGAGCCGCGCACCGGCCTCTCGATGGGCGAGCACTGCGCGATCATGGCCAGCGAGTGGGAGGTCGGCAGGGCCGAGCAGGACGAGCTCGCGGTCGCCAGCCACCGCAACCTCGCCGCCGCCTACGAGCGCGGCTTCTTCGACGACCTGCTCACCCCCTACCTCGGGCTCGAGCGCGACCAGAACCTGCGCCCGGATTCCAGCGCCGAGAAGCTGGCCAAGCTGAAGCCCGTCTTCGGCGGGCCGGAGGGGACGATGACGGCGGCCAACTCGACGCCGCTCTCCGACGGGGCCTCGGCGGTGCTGCTCGCCTCCGAGGCGTGGGCGAAAGAACGCGACCTGCCAGTCCTCGCCTTCCTGACCGAGGCCCAGACCGCCGCCGTCGACCACGTCCACAAGCGCGAAGGGCTGCTGATGGCGCCGGCCTACGCGATGCCGAAGATGCTCGACCGGACCGGGATCACGCTGCAGGACTTCGACTACTACGAGATCCACGAGGCCTTCGCCGCCCAGGTGCTCTGCACCCTCGCCGCCTGGGAGGACGCGGACTTCTGCAAGGACAAGCTCGGCCGCAAGAAACCGCTGGGCGCGATCGAGCCCGCCAAGCTCAACGTCAACGGCGGCTCGCTGGCGGCCGCGCACCCGTTCGCCGCGACCGGCGGCCGGATCGTCGCCAGCCTCGCCAAGCAGCTGCACGAGGACGGCAAAGGCCGCGGCGCGATCAGCATCTGCGCCGCCGGCGGCCAGGGCGTCGTCGCGATCCTCGAGGGCCCAGAAGGGGCAAAGAAATGAGCGACCGCTACTCGCAGCTGGTCAACGCGCCGCTGGTCTCCACCGTCGCCAAGCAGCTGGGGCTGCCGCAGCCGGCCGAGCTCGACCGCTACCGCGCCGGCGACCCGGTCGTCTCCGGCCCGGTCCTCGGCGGCGCCGCCCCCGGCGGGCGGCTCGGCGAAGCGCTCGCCGCCCTGCTCGACGAGATCAAGGCCGAACGGGCCGGCGCCGAGGGCGCGGCCAAGGCGCTCGTCTTCGACGCCACCGGGATCGCCGACTCGACCGAGCTGGTCGAGCTGCAGCGCTTCTTCTACCCCGCCGTGCCGCGGCTGCGGCGCAGCGGCCGCGTCGTCGTCCTCGGCACCCCGCCGGCGCTCGCCGGATCGGCCCGTGCCCACACCGCCCAGCGCGCCCTGGAGGGCTTCGTGCGCTCGCTCGGCAAGGAGGTCGGCGGCCGCGGCGCCACCGCCCAGCTGGTCCTGGTCGACCCCGGGGCCGAGGACCAGCTCGGCTCGACCCTGCGCTTCCTGCTCT
>JBFXEM010000107.1:0-6637 GCA_050180135.1 Solirubrobacterales bacterium
CTGCGCCGAATCGATCCAAGCGGCTGTCGCCTCCGCCCCCCAGGCCGAGGCATCCAGCGGGCCCCGGCATCCCGTGGTTCCTTAGCGCCCCCACAGGGCCCAAAGGAACCACGGGATTGAGCGGCACACTTCTGTGATGGATTGGCCGGGGCGCCGTAGTAGAGACGTGAATCAGACTTTGGTCGCCACCGCCAAAGACGCCCCGCGCGAGGCCGACGTCGCCTTCGACGCGCTCTACCGCTCCAGCCGCGACGACCTCTACGCCTACGTCGCCAGCCTGCTGCGCGACGGGCCTGCCGCCGAGGAAGTGACCGCGTCCGCTTTCGAGCGCGCCTACCGCAAGCGCAACCGCTTCGACCCGAGCCGGGGAGAGCCCCGCGCCTGGCTCTTCGGGATCGCCCGCAACGCCGCCCTCGACGAGCTGCGCCGCCGTGGCCGCCAGGCCGAGCTGGCGGCCGAGCCCGAGGACCTGGCGCAGGCGCCGCCGCACGAGAGCGCCGAGGAGACCGAGCGCCGCCTCGCCCTCGCCGCCGGCCTCGCGACGCTCGCACCGCCTGAGCGCGAGCTGATCGCGCTCAAGTTCTTCGCCGGCCTCGCCAACGCCGAGATCGCCGCCGTGATCGGGGTCTCGGAGTCGAACGCCGGCACCAAGCTGCACCGAGCCGTGACCAAGCTGAGGGAGGCATGCGATGGAGCCCTATAGGGACGACGATCTCACCGCGGCGCTGAGCGCGCTGCGCCCGGCCCCACGGCCGGCCTTCGCCGCCGAGCTCGACGCGCGGGTAGCCGCCGGCTTCCCGCGCGAGTCGCGGCTGCGGGCGCCGTCGCTCGACGGGCTCAAGGAGCGTCTGCGCAACCTGAAGCCGCGCCAGGTGCTGTTGCCGGCGGGAGCATTTGCGATCACTGCGATCGTGGTCGCAACCGCGGTGGTTTCGTCCGGCGGCTCGGACTCTGAGATGCAGCTCAGTATGCGCTTGCCCGAGGAGCGCCTTTCGGCCCCAACCGAGTCCTCGGCGCCGGGGTCTGGCGTCGGCGCGGCCGGGTCGGGCGGCGGTCAATCCTCGACCGGTAACGACTCGGCCGGGCCGCAGTACGAAACCGAAGTCCCTGCAGTCACGACCGGCGCCGCCGAGGAATACTCCGCCGGAGGCTCAGGCAGCGCCAACGGCGCCGCCGACGCCGGCAACGCCAGCGCCTTCGACGCCACCCACCGCGCCGTCGAACGCTCGGCCGAGATCACGCTCGGCACCGAACCGGCCGAGGTCGGCGACGCCGCCGCCAAGGTCTTCGACGTCGTCCACGCCAACCGCGGCGTCGTGCTCAGCTCCTCGACCAGCGACGGCTCCGCCGGCGAGGCATCGGCCGAGTTCGAGCTGCTGATCCCCAGCGCCAAGCTCGGCGACGCGATGGCCGCCTTCTCGGGCATCGCCGAAGTCCGCTCCCGCCACGAGGCGACCGACGACATCACCGCCCCGACCGTCAGCGCGAGCGAGCACCTCCAGGACTCGCAGGCGCGTATCGACAGCCTGCTCGCCCAGCTCGCCGAGGCCGAAACCGAAGGCGAGCGCGAAGCGGTCGAAGCGGAGCTGGCGAGCGAGCGCCGCCGCGCCAGCGGCCTGCGCGCCAGCCTGCAGAACCTCGAGCGCCGCGCCAACCTCTCGCGGGTCGAGCTGCGGATCGAGAGCGACGAGGCCGGCGCCGCGCCGGATGCCGGCGGCTCCTGGGGCGTCGGCGACGCGCTCGGCGACGCCGGCCGCATCCTCGCCGTCGGCGCCGCCGTCAGCCTCGTCGGCCTCGCGATCGTCGGCCCACTCGCCCTCATCGCCCTGCTCGCCTGGCTCGCCCACCGCGCCTGGATCCACCGAGCCCGGCGCCAAGCCCTCGGCTGAACCCAAACCCCCAGCCCCCAGATCCGGGTGATCGTTGCCGGGGGTGCGGGGTGCGCCGATAGGGTGGATCTATGCCCGGTTACGAGCGAGGACCCGCCGAGCGCCCAAACACAGGCGAGCCGGCGACCCCCCGCCCCGCGGCCGGCATCGTCCTCCTGCGCCGCGGAGGCAAGCACTCCGAACGGGCGCTCGAGGTGCTGATGCTCAAGCGCACCGAGAAGGCTTCGTTCATGCCCGGCGTCTGGGTCTTCCCAGGCGGCGCCGTCGACCCCGACGACGGCCCGGATGAGGCGGGCTACCGTGCCTGCGCGATGCGGGAGCTGGCCGAGGAGGCCTCGATCGAGCTACCCGCCGGCGAGGAGCTGGTGCTGTTCTCGCGCTGGGTCACGCCGGAGATCGTCTCCACGCGCTTCGACGCCTGGTTCTTCCTCGCCCTCGCCCCAGCCCACACACCTCCCCAACCCGACGGCGTCGAGACCGTCGAGGCGGCCTGGCGCAAACCGGCCGAGGCGCTCGAGGCCCACGCCGCCGGCGAGATCTCGATGGCCTTTCCGACCCTGCACCAGCTGCGCTGGCTGCTGCCCTACCGGACTTCCGACGAGGCCCTCGCCGCCTACCGCGGCCGCACGATCGACTCGGTGATGCCGAAGATCGTCGAGGACGCAGACGGCGGTGCCGGCTGGCGCCCGGTCCTGCCCGGCGAACCGGGCTACGAGTAGCTCCTAGCTGGGCGGAAAGGGCTCCAGGCCGGCGTGCCAGGGGCCCGGCGGGTAGGTGTGGATCCCGCTCTCGTCCATCTCTCCCTGCAGCCGCTTGAACAGCTGACCGGCGTTTTTCAGCGCCTCTTTCAGCTCCGCCTCGCTGCGCTCGCGCAGCCGCCAGAGGAACCAGAGCTGGCGGTCGTTGATGCCGAAGTCGATCTCGCCCGTCATCGTCGTCACCCAGCCGAGGAAGCCGGGGCTGAAGAGCTCGCGCAGGGAGACCGGGTCGAACTCCTTCGGCACCGTCGCCCAGAAGCGTTTGTTGAAGTCGATCGACTCGAACTCGACCTTGCGCGAGAAGCGCTGGGTCAGGTGCTCGTGACGCTCGAGCGACTCGACGTTGAAGGCGGGAACGACCTGGGCCAGATCCGGCATGTGCGCCTTGGCCAGCAGCGCGGTCGGCAGCACCGCCTTGTTGAAGAGGCCGCCGACTTCCTTTTCGTCGGCGTCGCAGCTCGACCCCCAGAAGCCCTCGGTTAGCTGCCCGGTCAGCCGGTTGACGCCGCCGACGCAGAGTGCCACAGGCGCGTCTTTCGGGTTGATCCCGCCGACCGGCTCATAGGTGAGGTCATGACGCGCGCCGAAGCGCTGCACGATCTCCGCCCACTCCTGCGCTTCCTGCTTGGCGCCCATCGAGCGATCCTAAGCCTCAGAGCCCGTTGCGGCGCCGCCGATCGGCGCTAGGATGAGCCGCAAGACCGCTCGAATACAGGAGTCTCAATGCTCATCGCTCTAATCGTCGTCGTCGCGATCATCCTCATCGCGGTTTTCTACTTCATCGCGAAGCGCAACTCGTTCATCTCTTCACGCAACCGAGTCGACGAGTCCTGGAGCGGGATCGACGTCCAGCTCAAACGGCGCCACGACCTCGTGCCGAACCTGGTCGAGACGGTCAAGGGCTACGCCGCGCACGAGAGCGAAACGTTCGAGAAAACGACCCAAGCGCGGGCCGAGGCGATGAAAGCGCAGAGCGTCGGCGAAACGGCCCAGGCCGAGCAGCACCTGACCCAGGCGCTGGCCGACCTCAAAGCGGTGGCCGAGAACTACCCGACCCTGCGGGCGACCGAGAACTTCCAGCAGCTCAGCCGCAACCTCTCCGAGCTCGAGGACGAGATCCAGGCCTCGCGGCGGATCTACAACTCCAACGTCCAGTCCTACAACACGGACATCCAGCAGTTCCCGGGCTCGATCGTCGCCAACGCCGGCAACTTCGAGGACCGCGAGTTCTTCGAGATCGCAGACGAGGCCGAACGAGCGCCGGTCGCCGTCAGCTTCGACAAATAGCGGCTTCCCTAGAATCAGCGTATGACCGAGACGAAAGAGGCGACCCTCTGGATCTGCGAGAGCTGCGGGTTCATCTACGACCCGGCGATCGGCGACCCCGACGGCGGCATCCCACCCGGAACCCTCTTCGAGGACATTCCCAAGGACTGGTTCTGCCCCGTTTGCGGCGCTCGCACCTCTGATTTCCGGCCGCTCGAGCCGGGCGAGGCCTAAAGCTCCCTTTCAGCAGTTAGAGTCCTGGCTGATGAGCCAGTTTGACTTTGACTGGATAGTCGTCGGGTCCGGCTTCGGGGGATCGGTCTCGGCCCTGCGCCTGGCCGAAAAGGGCTACTCGGTCAACGTCCTCGAGTGCGGCAAGCGCTTCCGCGACGAGGACTTCCCGAAGTCCACCTGGGATCTGCGGCGCTACTTCTGGGCGCCGCGAATCGGGCTGCGCGGGATCTTCCGCCTCACCCCCTTCAAGGACGTTTCGGTGGTCAGCGGCTGCGGCGTCGGCGGCGGCAGCCTCGGCTACGCCAACACCCTCTACGTCCCCCCCAGCGAGTTCTTCAAGGACCCGCAGTGGGGCGACCTCGACGATTGGGAGTCGACGCTGGCCCCCCACTACGCCGAGGCGCAGCGGATGCTCGGGGTCGTGGTCCACGACCGCGACGACCCGGCCGACCAGCTCCTGCGCGAGTACGGCGAGCACCTCGGGGTCGGCGACACCTACCGCAAGACCCCCGTCGGGGTCTACCTCGACAACCCCGGCAAGACGGTCCCCGACCCCTTCTTCGGCGGCGAGGGCCCCGACCGCACCGGCTGCATGCAGTGCGGGCGCTGCATGGTCGGCTGCCCGCACGGAGCCAAGAACACGCTGGTCAAGAACTACCTCTGGCTGGCGGAGAAGCGCGGTGTCGCCGTCACCCCCGACCGCACCGTGACCGAGATCCGCCCGCTCGGCGCCGCCGACGGCAGCGACGGCTACGCGGTCACCAGCGAGCGCTCGGGACTGCGCTCGGGCCGTGGCCACCGAACCCTCACCGCCCGCGGCGTGATCGTCGCCGCCGGCCCGCTCGGCACCAACAAGCTGCTGCAGCGCTGCCGCCTCGGCGGTGCCCTGCCGCGCATCTCCAGCCGGCTCGGCGAGCTGGTGCGGACCAACAGCGAGTCGATCCTCGCCGTCACCGTGCCCGAGGACTACCCCGAGGACCTGACCACGCGGGTCGCGATCACCTCCAGCATCTACCCCGACCCGCACACCCACATCGAGACCGTCACCTACGGCAAAGCCGGCAACTCGATGAACCTGCTCTACACGCTGCTGGTCGGCGACGGCACCCGGGTGACGCGGCCGCTGAAGCTGCTGGCACAGATCGCGCGCCACCCCGGCCGCTTCGCCAAGGTCCTCTTCCCGCGCAACTGGTCGAGCCGCACGATCATCGTCCTGGTGATGCAGACGCTCGACAACGCGATCGCGCTGCGGCCGAAGCTGACGCGCTCGGGCGACGTGCGGCTGCAGACCGAGCAGGATCCCGAGAAACCGAACCCGACCTTCATCCCGATCGCCAACGACGCGGCCGAATGGCTGGCCCAGCGCACCGGCGGAATCGCCCAGAGCGCGACCTCCGAGGCGCTGATGAACATCCCGACGACCGCCCACATCCTCGGCGGCGCGGTGATCGGGCACGGTCCCGAGGACGGCGTCATCGACGCCAACCAGCGCGTCTTCGGCTACGAGAACCTGCTCGTCTGCGACGGCGCCGCGGTGCCGGCCAACGTCGGCGTGAATCCCAGCCTCACGATCACGGCGCTCGCCGAGCACGCCATCGCGGCGATCCCGGCCAAGGACGGGGCCGGGCCGCGCCAGCCCGAGCCGGCGCAGCCCTCCCCGATCAACTAGCTAGGCCGCGTACCGCTCGGCGACGTAGTCCCAGTTGACGACGTTCCAGAAGGCGTCGAGGTATTCGGGCCTTTTGTTCTGGTACTTGAGGTAGTAGGCGTGCTCCCAGACGTCGGCGCCCAGCAGCGGCGTCTGACCGTCGGAGATCGGCGAGTCCTGGTTCGGGGTTTTGGTCACCGCGAGGCTGCCGTCGGCGTTCTTGACCAGCCACGCCCAACCGGAGCCGAACTGGCCGATGCCGGCGTTTTTGAACTCCTCCTTGAAGGCATCGAAGGAGCCGAAGGTGCTGGCGATCGCCTCGCCCAGCTCGCCGCCGGGCTCGCCGCCGCCGTCGGGGCTCATCATCTGCCAGAAGAGGGTGTGGTTGTAGTGACCGCCGGCGTTGTTGCGGACCGGCCCCTGCTTGTCGGCGGGCAGGTCACCGAGGCTCTTCAGTACGTCCTCGACGTCGCTGTCGGCCCACTCGGTGCCCTCGAGGGCGCCGTTGGCTTTGTCGACGTAGGCCTGGTGGTGCTTGTCGTGATGCACGCGCATCGTCGCCTCATCGATGTGGGGCTCGAGGGCGTCGTAGGCGTACGGAAGATCAGGTACCGAAAATGCCATCGAAGGGTCTCCTTGCTCGGATTGCGAAGTCCCTTGGAGCCTACCCGCCTACCCCTTCCGGAATCGCCCCGGACGCCCTCGGCACGGTATCCGGATCGCCGCCGGTCCATTCGTTGAAGCGGTACCAGGACGGCTTCGCCTCGCGATCGGCGGTCAGCAGGCCGGCCGAGCGGCAGAAGCTGCAGGCGCCGCCCTCGTCGCTCCAGGAGAACCACCAG
>JBFXEM010000108.1:0-2967 GCA_050180135.1 Solirubrobacterales bacterium
ACCTGCGGATGTGCCAGACCTGCGGCCATATCGGCTGCTGCGACAACTCGATCGGCAAACACGCCACCGCTCACCACCAGGGCACCGGGCACCCGATCATCCGCTCCGCCGAGCCGGGCGAGGACTGGAGCTGGTGCTATCCCGACGAGCTGATGTTCCGGCTCGGCGACGACCACAGCGACTGAGCCGCCGCGCCGGTCCCCCGCTCAGGGAGTGACGATCGCGAAGCCCGGGTCGGGCTCGTCGAGCAGGCCGAGCAGCTCTCCCAGCTTCGTCCCTTCGCCCTCGACCCGTAGCCGCCCCGCCTCCGCCAGCTCGGCCAGGTCGGCAGTTTTGCTCAGCAGCTCGGTCAGCGCCCGGCGTTCGATCACCAGGGTTGCCTCGGGCTCCGCGCGGCCGTGGTCGGGCCGGTGGTTGAGGACACCGTTTTCGAGCTCGAGCAGGTGCTGCTCGTCGGGGTCGGTCACGTGCCAGCCGATTCGCAGCCGCCTGCCCCAGGCCCGTGGGCCGTCGAGGCGGATCGCCATCGCCGCCAGGATCTGTTCGACCGAGAGCTGGGCGACGACGTCGGGGGCGGCGCTGTCGGTCGGCGTGCCGGCGATCTCCCCCCGCAGCTCCTCGGCCCCCATCAGGTAGAAGTTGCGCCAGGTCGCGTTCTCGGCGCCGTAGCCGAGCTGCTCGAGCGCGTCGGCCTGCAGCGCCCGCGCCTCCTCGTTCTCGGGCTCGGCGAAGACGAGGTGGTTGACGACCTCGGCGACCCAGCGGTAGTCGCCCGCCTCGTATGACTCGCGCGCCCTCTCCAGGAGGGCGTCGGCGCCGCCCATGAACTCGACGTAGCGGCGGCCCGACTCGGTCGGCGGGTGCTCCCAGAGGTGGGCCGGGTTGCCGTCGAACCAGCCCATGTAGCGCTGGTAGACCGCCTTCACGTTGTGGCTCAGGGAGCCGTAGTAGCCGCGGCAGTGCCACTCGGAGGCCAGCTCCGGCGGCAGTTCGATCGTCTCGGCGATCTCGCGCCCGGTCAGGCCCTGGTTCAGCAGCCGCAGGGTCTGGTCGTGGATGTAGGCGTAGAGGTCGCGCTGCTTGCGCAGGTACTCGGCGATCCGCTCGCTGCCCCAGCGCGGCCAGTGGTGGCCGGCGAAGAGGACGTCGGAGCTCTCGCCGAACAGCTCGACCGCCTCGTCGAGGTAATGCGCCCAAACGTGTGGGTCGCGGACCAGCGCCCCGCGCAGGGTCAGCGTGTTGTGCATCGTGTGGGTCGCGTTCTCGGCGACGCAGAGGACGCGGTGGTCGGGGAAGTGGAAGTTCATCTCCGCCGGCGCCTCCGTCCCCGGGGTCATCTGGAAGACCATCCGCACCCCGTCGACGGTCGCTTCCTGGCCGGTCTCGGAGATCTCGAAATTGGGCGGGATCAGCGTCACCGTGCCCAGCGAGGTCGTCTGCCCAAGTCCGGCGCCGACCTGGCCGTCGGGGCCGCGCCGCAGCTTCGCCCCGTACATGTAGCCCGCCCGGCGGCCCATCGCGGTGCCGGCGAAGACGTTCTCGGCGATCGCGTGCTCGAGGAAGCCGGAAGGCGCGAGGACCGGGATCTCGCGCTCGGCGACCTCCGCGGCGGAGACGACCCCTTTGGCACCGCCGAAGTGGTCGATGTGGCAGTGGGTGTAGATCAGCCCGGTGACCGGGCGATCGCCGCGCTCGCGTCGGTAGAGGGCAAGCGCCGCGGCCGCGGTCTCGGCCGAGATCAGCGGGTCGATCACGACGATGCCCCGCTCGCCCTCGACCACGTGCATGTTCGAGAGGTCGAAGCCGCGCAGCTGGTAGAAGCCCGGCGCCAGCTCGAACAGGCCGGCGATCCGGTTCAGGCGGCTCTGGCGCCAGAGGCTCGGGTTGGCGGTGTCCGGGCACTCCTCCGCGAGGAAGTTGTAGGACTCGAGGTCCCAGGCCGGGTGGCGACCGGGTCCGGCGACGGTCGCCGGCTCGAACGCGGCGACGAGACCGCGGGTCGCGTCGGCGAGGTCCTGCTCGTCGTCGGGCGGGAGCGCCGCCGCGACCTCGCGGTTGCGGGCGGCGGTTACCGGGGTCGCGGCTTTGCGCGCGGCGCTCACTTGCCCTTGAAGTCGGGCTCGCGTTTCTCGAGGAAGGCGGTGGTGCCCTCGACGCGATCCTCGGTCGCCATCACCCGGTCGAAGAGGTCGCGCTCGACTTCGAGGCCGACCCCGAGCCCGGCCTCGTCGGCGGCCAGCACCGCGCGCTTGGCGAGCCGGGTCGCGATCGGCGCCCGCTCGGCGACCGTGCGCGCGATCTCCACTGCCTCGACCAGCCAGGCGCCTTTCTGGATCGCTTTGTTGACGAGCCCCCACCCGGCTGCCATCTGGGCGTTGAAGTGGCGCCCGGTGAGGATGTATTCCATCGCCCGGTGCTTGCCGATCGCGCGGGTCAGGCGCTGGGTGCCGCCGCCGCCGGGAATGATCCCCAGGGTGACCTCGGGCAGCCCGAAGCGGGCCTTCTCGTCGGCGACGATCAGGTCGCAGGCCATCGCCAGCTCGCAGCCGGCGCCGAGCGCGTAGCCGGAAACGGCCGCCAGCAACGGCGTTTCGACGTCTCCCAGGCGTGTCCAGAAGGCGGCCCGGTCGGGGTCCGGCGGGGCGTCGATCGGGTGCGCGGCGAGGCTGCGGATGTCAGCGCCCGCGGCGAAGATCTTGTCGGAGCCGGCGATCACGATGCAGCGCACCTCGGGGTCGGCGTCGAGGTGCTCGAGGACGGTGATCAGCTCCGCCTTCATCTGCGGCGAGAGCGCGTTGCGGGTCTCGGGGCTGCTGAGCGTCGCGAGGCCGACGTGGTAGTCGTCGATCGCGACCTCGACCAGGGCCATCAGCTTGCCTCCAGCTCGCGGCCGACGGTCTCGGCGAAGGCCTGCTGGGCCTCGAGCGTGCGCGGTCCCGGGACCGATGGCAGGGCGACGTCGTCGAC
>JBFXEM010000108.1:3067-6566 GCA_050180135.1 Solirubrobacterales bacterium
GGCGGAGCGGCCGAGCCGGTCGACGTGCTCGCCGAGCGCGAACGGCCTGCCGGCGTAGAGGCGAATCACCTCGAAGGCGCCGTCGCCGCGGTAGAGGCCGTCGTCCTTGAGCCCGATCGTCGCCTCCGCGGTCGCGGAGACGATCCCGTCGACGCTCGCCAGCTCGTGGAAGTCGCTCATCGCTGGACCGTATCCTGAATAAATGCTGTTCGTTCTGGGGACGATCGGGATCGTGCTGTTCATGGTCGGCGTGCTGGTGCTCGTCGGCCGTGCCTACAAGGGCGATCCGGCCCAGCTCGTGCACTGGGAACCGACCCGCTCGCCGGAGGTCGAGGCGCAGAACGAGATCGACGACGTGCGCCAGATGCTGGAGGCCCAGAACGAGATGCGCCGCCGCCGCGGCGCCCGCGAGCTGACCGAGGCCGACCTCGAGCGGGAGGTCGCTAAGGACGAGCGGCTGCGGCTGCGGGGTCGGGGGGATTTCGAACAGGACTGGTAGCGGCGGCGCCGGCCGGCCCGAAGGCGAGCGCGATCGCCGCCGTCCCCAGCCCCGCCAGCAGCGCGAACCACCAGCCGCGCTGGAGCCCGGCGAGCAGGTCGCCGCCGCCGTTGGCGGCCTCGCCGAGCAAGGCCACGAGGACTGCGACGCCGATCGCCGAGCCGAGCTGGCGCGACATCCCGAACACGGCCGTGCCGGTGGCGAAGCGGACCGGCGGCAGCGAGGCGGTGACGGTCGCCGGCAGCGTCCCCAGGACCATCCCGACGCCGGCGCCGCCGAGCATGAAGCCGGGCAGGAAGGCGGTCGCGTACTCGGGCTCGGCGCCGACCGAGGCGAGGAGGTAGGCGTAGGCGGCGGCGAAGGTAAGGCCCCCCGCGGCAGTCACCGGTCGCTGGCCGATGCGGCCGCCGAGGCGACCGGAGGGGATCGAGAACAGCGCCGCCATCAGCGGGCCGGGGGAGAGGGCGACGCCGGCTTTCAGCGCCGAGTAGCCCCAGACCTCGGTCAGCAGCAGGACCCCAGAGAGCAGCATCGAGGCGAAGCCGGCGAAGAAGACCATGGCGGCGAGGTTGCCGAGCGCGAAGGAGCGCACCCGCAGCAGCGGCAGCTCGATCACCGGCGCGTGGTGGCGGGCCGAGCGCCATACGAAGGCGACGATCAGCGCCGCGGCGGCGAGGATCGAGGCGAGCGTGCGGGCTGACGCCCATCCCCAGTCCTGGCCCTTGACGATGCCAAGCGTGAGCAGGCCGATCCCGAGCGCGAGGGCGGCGGCGCCGAGCAGGTCGGGGTTGCCGTCCTCTGGTTCGCGGACCTCGTCGAGGGCGCGCCAGGCGACGACCGCGGTGACGATCCCGATCGGGAGGTTGACGAGAAAGATCCAGTGCCAGCTGATCTCGACCAGGAGTCCGCCGAGCGGCGGCCCGAGGGCGGCGGCGACGCCGCCGACCGCCGACCAGATGCCGATCGCCAGCGCCCGCTGCTGGACCGGGAAGGCGGGCAGGATCAAACCCAGCGTGGTCGGCAGCATCATCGCCCCACCCGCGGCCTGCAGGGCCCGGGCGGCAACCAGGAAGGGGATCGAGGGCGCGACCGCGCAGAGCGCGGAGGCGAGCGAGAAGAGCAGCAGGCCAGCGACGAAGACGCGTTTGCGGCCGACCCGGTCGGCGATCCGCCCGGCCGGGACCAGCAGCGCCGCGAACACGATCGCGTAGGCGTTGAGGACCCAGGAGAGGTCGGAGATCGAGGCCTGGCCGAAGTCGGCGGCCAGGTCGGGAAAGGCGATGTTGACGATGAAGAGGTCGAGGCTGGCCATGAACAGCCCCACCGAGGTGATCAAGAGAACCTTCCAACGCTGCTCCATGCGGCTCCATTCGTCACTGGCTTGCAATTCGCAAGGCACGGTATCAAACTCGGCTTGCAAAAGAAAAGCGACTGGCT
Organism: Solirubrobacterales bacterium; assembly: GCA_050180135.1. Lineage (GTDB taxonomy): Bacteria > Actinomycetota > Thermoleophilia > Solirubrobacterales > 70-9 > VAYN01. The sequence continues at coordinate 5,004 of JBFXEM010000108.1, forward strand.
AGACTGCGTGCATGACGATCAAGGCTTTTGCCGATCTGAACTGCTCGGTTGCGCGGCCTCTCTCCTTCCTTGGCGAGCGCTGGGCGCTGCTGGTCCTGCGCGACCTCTTCATCGGTCGCCGCCGCTTCGACGAGATCCAGGATTCGCTGGGGGTCGCCAGCAACGTGCTGAGCCAGCGGCTGGCGACCCTGGTCGAGGAGGGGATCGTCGAGCGCCGGCTCTACAGCGCGCACCCCGAGCGCTTCGAGTACCGCCTCACCGCGAAGGGCCGCGATCTGCAGCCGGTGCTGCTGGCGCTGCTGGCCTGGGGCGATCGCTACACCGCGGGCGCCGAGGGGCCGCCGCTGGAGACGGTCCACACCGAGTGCGACCACGCCTTCCACGCCGTCGCCACCTGCTCGCACTGCGGCGGCGAGGTCGATCCCGCCAACGTCCGCAGCCGTCCCGGCCCGGGGGCGAGCGCGGAGCAGCGCGAGCGGCTCGAGGCCATCCAGCGCCGCCGTCAGCACGCGGCGTAGAGTCCGGCGCGTGGCTCGCGCGCTGATAGTCGGTTGTGGCTGCCGCGGGCGCTCGCTGGGAGAGCGTCTGTTGGCCGAGGGCTGGGCCGTGCGCGGGACGACTCGAGCCGCGGCCGGCCTGGCCCCGATCGAGGCGGCGAAGATCGAGCCGGCGCTGGCCGACCCAGACCGGCCCGGGACCCTGCTCGAGCTGGTCGCCGACGTCACCGTCGCCTACTACCTGCTCGGCTCTGCCCAGGGCGAGGACGAGCTACTGGAGGCGATCCACGGGCCGCGACTGGAGCGGCTGCTCGAACACCTGGTCGACACGCCGCTGCGCGGCTTCGTCTACGAGGCGCAGGGCAGCGTCGACCCGGCGCTGCTGGCGACCGGCGCGGAGCTGGTCCGCACCGCGGGCCGGACCTGGCGGATACCGGTCGCGATCACCGAATCGCAGCCCAAAGACCCGGCCGAGTGGAGCGCGGAGATAGCAAGTTTGGCTCTGCGGCTTGTTTCTAGTGCCCAGTGAGCTAAATAGCTAAAATTGGATAGGAATTAAGGTAAATCTGCGATCGAACACTTAGAAGGAGCCGTTCGAATGAGCTTGCAACTTGGTGACGTAGCACCCGACTTCCAGGCCGAGACGACCGAGGGCCCGATCAGCTTCCACGACTGGATCGGCAGCTCCTGGGCCGTGCTCTTCTCCCACCCCAAGGACTTCACGCCGGTCTGCACGACCGAGCTCGGCTACATGGCGAGCATCGAGCCCGAGTTTGCCCGCCGTGGGGTCAAGATCGTCGGCCTCTCGGTCGACCCCCTCGACAAGCACGAGCAGTGGGCAGCCGACATCGCCGAGACCCAGGGGACCGCGCCCAACTACCCGATCATCAGCGACGCCGACTTCGCCGTCTCGAAGGCCTACGGGATGCTGCCGGCCGACGTCTCCGGGGACCCCGGTGAGCGCACCCCCGCCGACAACCAGACCGTCCGCAACGTGTTCGTGATCGGCCCCGACAAGAAGATCAAACTGATCCTCGTCTATCCGATGACCACGGGGCGCAACTTC
>JBFXEM010000109.1:0-6559 GCA_050180135.1 Solirubrobacterales bacterium
GCTCGGCGCGGCGCTGCTGCCGACCGACGGCTACATCGACCCCTCGCAGCTGACCTACGCGCTCGCCGACGGCGCCCGCCAGGGCGGCTGCCGCATCCACACCAACACCCGGGTCACCGGCATCGATGTCCGCGACGGCCGGGTCCGCGGCGTCCGCACCGACAAAGGCGACATCGAGGCCGAGGTGGTGGTGAACGCCGGCGGCATGTTCGCGGCCGAGATCGCCCGCATGGCCGGCGTCCGCGTCCCGCTGGTGCCGATGTCCCACCAGTACCTGGTCACCCAACCGCTCGAGGCCGTCCGCGAGGCGCGCTCCAGCCCCGGGCGATCGCCATTTCCCACCGACAGGGGGGGAAATGGCGATCACACCCGGGGGAGCCTGCCGACGCTGCGCGACCCCGACCTGCTCATCTACTACCGCGAGGACGGGGACGGGCTGGTGATGGGTGGCTACGAGCGGCGCAGCGAACCGGCCTTCCTGCCCGACGGGCCCGGCAACGTCGAGCGCATCCCGCCCGATTTCAACGGTCGCCTGCTGGAAGAGGACTGGGACCGCTTCGAGGAGATCACCGAGAACTCCAAGCGGCGGCTGCCGGTCATGGATGAGATCACCGTCACCAAACTGATCAACGGCCCGGAGGCGTTCACCCCCGACAACGAGTTCTGCCTCGGCGAGAGCGAGGTCGCCGGCTTCTTCGTCTGCGCCGGCTTCTGCGCCCACGGCCTCGCCGGCGCCGGAGGGATCGGCAAAGTGATGGCCGAGTGGATCGTCGACGGCGAGCCCAGCCTCGACCTCTGGCACATGGACATCCGCCGCTTCGGAGCCCAGTACCGCTCGCCCGCCTACACGCTGGCGCGCACGGTCGAGAACTACGAGACCTACTACGACATCCACTACCCCCACGAGGAGCGCCAGGCGGGGCGGCCGCTGCGGGTCACCCCGGTCAACGCCTGGCACCGCGAGCACGAGGCCGCCTTCGGCGAGAAGTCCGGCTGGGAGCGGGTCAACTGGTACGAGCGCAACGCCGGCGCTGGCGATGAGTCATTGCGCCCACACGGCTGGGCGGGCGAGAACTGGTCGGCGGCGATCGGCGCCGAGCACCGGGCCACCCGCGAGGCGGTGGCGATCTTCGACGAGTCCTCGTTCGCGAAGCTGGAGATCACCGGCCCGCGCGCGGCCTCCTACCTGGAAGGGCTCTGCGACAACCGCGTCGCCCGCGGCGTCGGTGAGATCACCTACACGCAGATGCTCAACCGCCGCGGCGGCATCGAGTGCGACTTCACCGTGGCCCGACTCGGCGAGCACCGGTTCTCGATCGTCACCGGAACCGCCTTCGGCAACCACGACCGCGAGTGGATGCGCCGCCACCTGCCCGCCGAGGGCGGCATCCACCTCGCCGACGTCACCTCGCAGTGGGCCTGCTTCGGGATCTGGGGCCCGCGCGCCCGCGAGGTCCTGCAGCCGCTGACCCCCCAGGACCTCGGCAACGACGCCTTCCCCTACATGACCCTGCGCGAGATCACGGTCGGCAACGTGCCGGTGCGGGCGCTGCGGGTCACCTACGTCGGCGAGCTCGGCTGGGAGCTCTACTGCCCGACGGAGTACGGGCTGGGGCTGTGGCGGGCGCTCTGGGAGGCGGGCCAACCGCACGGAATGCTCGCCGCCGGCTACCGGGCGATCGACAGCCTCCGGCTCGAGAAGGGCTACCGCGTCTGGGGCGCCGACATCACCCCGGACGAGACCCCCTACGAGGGCGGCGTCGGCTTCTGCGTCAAGCTCGACAAGGAGGGCGGCTTCGTCGGCCGCGACGCCCTCGCCGCCGCCAAGGAGGCCGGGCCCCGCACGCGCCTGTGCTGCATCGCCCTGGAGGACCCGCGCCGGGTCGCGCTCGGCAACGAGCCGGTCCGCGTCGGCGGCGAGATCCGCGGCCGCGTCACCACCGGCGGCTACGGCTACACCGTCGAGCGCTCGATCGCCTACGCCTACCTGCCGCCGGACGCGGCCGCGTCGGGAACCGCGGTCGAGGTGGAGATCTTCGGCCGCTGGGTCGGCGGCGAGGTCAGCGCCGAGCCCCTGTTCGACCCCAAGGGCAGCCGCATCAGGGCTTGATCACTGTTTCCGGGCGTAGTTCACCGGGGTCGAGACCAAGCGGAACACTCGCTCCGTGAGAGCGTGGTGTGCGACAACCGGCTTGGGGCTGATCCGCTGTTTGAAGGTCGGGCCGATCCATGCCGCCGTCTCGACACAACCCGCGCCCGCCAAGTCGGCGATCGCTTCAGGCACCGGCCGGAGATCGCTGTCGTGGGAGAAGACCACGGCCACGTCGCACCGGCTCCGCAGCACGGCGCCGAGGGCCGATACCGCGAGCTCCACATCCACACCCTTCTCCACTGGCGGATTGCTGGGGTAGGTGGGCGGATAGCGAAGCGGGCGGGTCCTCGACACCACGACACCGGGAGCCTCGGCTTCCCAGGCCGCCGCTTGGCGGCGGTTGGCGGCATAGCCGATTCGATCGCGTGCTGGTGATGGCTGGCCGCGGAACACTTCCACTCCCACCAGTCTCCCGTCGCAGCCCCGCCCGTTTGCCGCTGCCAGGAGACGGCCGAGCTGGAACGGGCTGAAGTTCCCGTATCCAGACGGACGACGCTCGAATCCAAACGCTTCCCGAGCTCCCCAGTAGACGTTCTGCCAATCGATGAAGATCGCGACTCTGACCGCGCCCCTAGCCAACAAAAAAGCCCCGCCAGTGCGACCCGAGGGCCGGACGGCGGGGAGCAATGCAGACAAAGTACCACACCCTGTATGCGCGTCCCCGCGACTGCACGAGGGGCCAAGGGCCGAGCGGGTGCGGTCTCTCCCCCGCCGGCTCTCAGGCAGCGGTAGCGGGCACAGGCTTCGTGGCCGCGCTCTTCGACTCCAGCGGCAGCCGCATCCGAGCCTGAGGGGGCAGCAGCCCGGCGAGGATGTGCTCGGTGCCCTCGATGTGCTCGCGCATCACCTTCACCGCGCGGGCCGGGTCGCCCTTGCGCAGCGCCTTGACGAGGCGGCCGTGCTGCTCGTTGGAGCGGGCCAGGACCTCGGGTGGGTGGGCGATCAGCGCGATCAGGTCGGTCATCTGCCCCTGCACCTCGGTCATCGCCCCGACCAGGCGCGGCGAGTGCGCCGCCTCGGCGATCGCGATGTGGAAGCGGATGTCGGTGCGCCGGTACTCCTCGAAGTCCTCGCCCTCGGCGGCCATCTTCTCGACCAGCTCCTCGAGCCGCGGCAACTGCTCCTTGTCGATCCGCTCGGCGGCCAGCAGCGCCGCCCCGCACTCGACCGCGACCCGGTAGTCGAGCACCGCCCAGGCGCCCTGGTCGAGCGGCTCGTCGCCCGGCAGCTCCGCCAGCGGCGGCTGCGCGGCGACGAAGGTGCCGCCCTTGCGGCCGCGCAGGGCGACCAGGTGCCCGCTCTGGACCAGCGCCGTCAGGGCCTGGCGCAGGGTCGAGCGGGAGATCCGCAGCTCCCGCGCCAGCTCGCGCTCGGGGGGCAACTGGCTGCCCGGCGCCAGCAGCCCGAGCCGGATCGCCGTCCCCAACCGCTCGACGGTCTCCTCGAAAGTGCTCGGCGGGCGCACCGGCAGGAAGACGGCCTCGAGGGCAGGGTCGCGCTGCATCTCGACACCGTAGCGCCGGCGCCATGCGTAGGTTCGCCCCATCGCCCGGCCACGGCCCGGTTGGGGGGCTCTAGGATGCCGGCGTGCTCGTTCGTCGCCCAGCCGCCGCCCTCGCGCTCAGCCTGCTCCTCTGCCTGGCGATCGCCGCGCCGGCCTCGGCCCGCTGGTATGGGAGCACGATGCAGGGCACGCCGAACGCCAACTACGGCTGCGAGTCGGCGCTGATCCTCGGCGCCCTCGGCGGGGTCGAACTGGCGCCGACCAACCAGCGCTCCTGCACCTACCGGCACAGCGGCTACCTCAACTCGCTGCGCCCGACCGCGATCGTCCCCGGCAACGGCACGATCAAGCGGATCCAGGTCAAGTCGGGGCCCAACCCGGCGAAGCTGCGGCTGACCGTGCTCACCGGCTCCAGCCGCGTCGACACCTTCACCGGCGCCGACATCCCCGGCACCTACACCTGCTGCACCGCCCGCTTCGTCGGCCCCGCCTTTCGCCCCAAGCCCAACGCGACGACCACCCGCCAGGTCAACCTCCGCGTCGGCGGCGATCGCAGCAAGGAAATCCAGATCCGCATCCACACCAGCGACAGCCTCGCCCTCAGCGCCGTCGGCCCCGGCACGCTGCCGCTGCGGATCGACGAATCGGTCGGCAACTTCATCTCGGGCACGCCGCTGGCAACCGGCTTCTTCCCGCTGACCAAGCCGGGCGAACCGCGCCTCGACGGCTACACGATGCCCGGCATCGACCTGATGTTCCGCTGGGACTTCCGGCCAGGCCGCTAGGACTCGACGTAGCGCGCGATCGCCTCGCGCGTTGCCTGGCTGACCGTCTTCTCCTCTTCGACGGCCTTGCGCTCGAGGGCCAGGTAGAGCTCGGGAGTAATGCGGAAGCTCATCTTCGGCGAGGTCCCGTTGCCGCTGAGGGAGGGTCGGCCCCGGTACTCGTGGTGCCACTTGTCGATATCGGCGTAGCCGCGCTCGGCCTCCTCAGCGAGTTTCTCTGAGATTGGCTGTCCGCTCGCAATCGGGATCAGGTCCTCGTCTTTGACGGGTCCATTGTCAATCGCCTTCTTCGCCACTCTTCGCCTCCTCGTACCGCTCGCGGAATCGGTCTCGCATCGGCATTGCGTGAATCACGAGCATCCCACCGTCGTCCAGTGCGACGACTGCGACCTCCAGGGCAATGCCCTGAGGGTCACGAGATATGCGGTGCTTGGTTGCCGAGCGAGCCCAACGAATTTCGCCGAGTTTCGCCCGATAATTTCGTCGGACAATAATATCAGACCCACGCGGCTCCTCCGCGCCGCCGATGCTCGGCGGCAAGTCGTGCCTGATCAAGACGTGGCTGTGCCGACTATGCGCCGCTAGGACTTCGGCTTCGCGACTGCCACACGCTTGTTGTCCTTGAGGTTGGGGTCGGCGACGCCGGAGCGGACCCTGGCGCGGGTGCGCAGCTTGCCGGAGCTGGGCTTCGTCTTGACCACGACCCTCAGCGTCTTCGTCTTCCCGGCCGCGATCACGCCGAGGCGGCAGGTGAACTGGCGCTTTCCCTTCCTCGCCTTCCTCAGCGAGCAGGGCTTCTTGCCATTGAGCTTCGGACCTTTGATTTTCCGTGCCAGCGCCGGCGCCGTGCCCTTGACGATCACGCCGGCGGCGGCGTCAGGGCCTCGGTTCGTCACCTTGAGGATGAACCGCAGCTTCTTGCCGGGCGTGAACTTCTTTGGCTTCGCTTTCAGCGTCAGCTTCAGGTTGGCGCTCGGGCTGCCCACGGGCGCGGGTGCGAGCTCGTAGGCGCCGATGTCGCAGGCACTCCCCTGCGGTCGCGCCACCCCGCGCTGGTCGGTCGCCGGGCAGCCGGTGTTGGTGCCGGCGTCGATCGCCGGGCTGCCGGCGCTCAGCGCCATCGTGTTGGTGGGGCCACCGTTGTCGGCGAGAGCGCCGAGCAGGGGGTTGGTGTTCTGCTTGCTGGCCGCGTCGGTGAACATGCAGCTCGCATCGCTGCCGATGTTGTTGGCCGAGCTGACCGCGACCACCCCGCCGCAGTCGGCGGCGACCGTACCGGCGCGGTTGCCGGCGACGATCGTGTTGGTCACGGCGAAGGTGGTAACGACGCCCGCGGTCGGGTTGTTGATCGAGAAGCCTGCCCCCGAGCCACCCGCCGCAACCGAGTTGCCGGCGATCGTCGAGTTCAGCAGCGTCGCTTTCGTCCCTTCGGGGTTGGTCGGATCGATTCCGGCGAGGACGCCGCCACCCATGTTGAGGCCGGGATTTTCGACGCTGTTGCCGGTGATGGTCGAGTTGACGATGTTGAGGTCGCCGAGCGTGTACACGCCGCCGCCGAGGCCCTCGAGCACACCGCCACTGACCCTGTTGGCGGCGATCGTGCTGTTGGTGATCGTCACCGCGGTCGACACCCCGCTCTCCGGCGGCGCCGAGATCCCGCCGCCGTTGAGGATCGCGCTGTTGCCCACCACCGCCACCTGGTTGAGGGAGAGTCTTTTGCTGTTGTTGACGAGGATTCCGCCGCCGTCACCGGCGAATTCGACCGCGACTTCCGGCCCCGCCACCCCACCGGTGATCGTCACCCCTTCGATCGCCACATCCGGCCCCGCCAGTTTCAACACCCGGCCGAGTCCGAGCCCGTCGATCACCGTCGCCCGCGCCCCGGCACCGTGGATCGTGATCAGTTCCCCGCCGTTCAGCGTTAGTTCTTCCCCGCTGCTGAGCCCGTAGTTCCCCGCCGGCACCTCGATCCTGTCTTCCGCATCCGGCGAAGCACTCGCCGCGATCACCGCGCTCCGCAGCGAGCAAACCGGTTCGGTGACGCACCCGTTGACGACCGCAGCGTCGGCCGTCGTGTTGACCGTGAACGTCGCCCCATGCGCCCCCGCCGGCACCAAG
>JBFXEM010000110.1:0-6553 GCA_050180135.1 Solirubrobacterales bacterium
GCCAAAGGAATTCCAGGGCTGAGGGCGACCGAAGGTCGCGTTCGATTGGAGCAAGGGGGCGCCGACCATGGCGCCCCCTTGCGGTCCTGAGAGCTTGTAGGAGAAGCGATGAGTCAGTTCTTCAACCAGTACTTCAACTTCGACGTGATGGGAGAACATTTCGGCGAAGTTCTCGTCGCCTTCCTCCAGAACCTCCTGGTCTTCGCCGTCGCCGCCGCGCTCGCGCTGACCTGGGGGCTGATCCTGGCGCTGCTGCGGCAGCTCCCGGGCAAGAAACTGATGCCGATCCGCTTCGTGACGATCGCCTACATCGACTTCTTCCGCGCGGTCCCGATCCTGATCATCATCCTGATGATCTCCGGTGGAGTCCCGTTCCTCTCCTTCCTGCCGGAGGCGGTGCGCATTCCTCGCTGGTTCGACCGCCCGGACACTTTTTGGTACGGCGTCGCAGCACTGGTGATCGTCTACGGAGCGTTCACCGCGGAGGTTTACCGAGCAGGCATCGAAGCGGTGCCACGAGGCCAACGCGAGGCCGCTCGGTCATTGGGCATGAGTCACTTCCAAGCGATGCGCTACGTCGTGGTTCCTCAGGGCATCACGAAGATCCCGGCGCCGATGCTGAACGAATTGATCTCGCTGCTGAAGGACACGACCTTGATCAGCGTGATTGCCTTGAGCGAGTCGGTGCTGGTCAGCCGCGAAGTGCTGTCCGAACGGCTGAACAGCTCAGCCCTTACGTTGACCGCGATCTTCTTCGTGATCATCATCTTGCCCCTGGCCCGGGTCGTCGACAAACTGATCGCCCGGCAGCAGCTGAAAGTTGCCCGGGGCTCGCACATCGAGGTGGCCTGAATGTCGGATCCAGTGCTCAGCCTCAGAGGGATCCACAAGCGCTTCGGCGAGCTCGAGGTGCTGAAAGGAGTCGACCTCGACGTCGCCAAGGGCGAAGTGATCTGCGTGCTCGGGCCCAGCGGCTCGGGCAAGAGCACGCTGCTGCGCTGCGTCAACCTGCTCGAGCCGCCCGAGGCCGGCGAGATCTTCCTCGAGGGCCAGGACATCTGCAAGGGGCCCGGCTCGGGCAGCGGCGAGCAGAGCTGGAACCTCGACTTCGTCCGCCAGCGGGTGGGGATGGTCTTCCAGCAGTTCAACCTCTTCCCCCACAAGTCCGTGCTGCAGAACGTGACGATGGCGCCGGAAACGGTGCTCGGTCAATCGAAGTCCGAGGCCGAGGCGAAGGGGACCGCCCTGCTCGAAAGGGTCGGCCTCGCCGACAAACTGGGCCAGTACCCCGAACGCCTCTCGGGCGGCCAGCAGCAGCGGGTCGCGATCGCACGGGCGCTGGCGATGGAACCGCACGTGATGCTCTTCGACGAGGTCACCAGCGCCCTCGACCCCGAGCTGGTCAAGGAGGTCCTCGACGTGCTCCGCGAGCTCGCCTCCGAAGGGATGACGATGCTCGTCGTCACCCACGAGATGGGGTTCGCCAAAGAGGTCGGCGACCGCGTGATCTTCATGGACGGGGGCGTGATCGTCGAGCAGGGCAAGCCCGCCGACGTGCTCGACAACCCCCAGCAGGAGCGGACGCAGAAGTTCCTCGGTCTGGTCCTCGACCGCGGCTGAGCGCTCAGCCGAGCCCAATCTACCCACCGAAGAGACGCGCCTGCTTCACCCCGTCGACGTTGAGCCGGCCATGACCGGCCCAATGTCGATAGGGCCATCGGGCCTCAAGGTCGCGGCCACCGCCGGTGGCCAGCGGCTTTCGCGCGCCGGCGGCTCAGCCGCCGGCCATCGCCGGCAGGATGACCACGGTGTCGCCGTCTTTGACGGCGGTGTCCAGGCCATCTAGCACCCGCACGTCCTCGTCGTTGAGGTAGACGTTGACGTAGCGGTTGAGCTCCCCGTCCCCGCCGAACAGCTGCTCGCCGGTCTGCGGGTGCTCGCCGGTCAGGGTGCGCAGCACCTCGCCGACGTTGGCGCCGCCGGCCTCGACCTCGGAGGCGCCACCCGTCTTCGGGCGCAGGACCGGTGGGATGCGAACGGTCGCCATCGAGCGGTGATCCTATCTGGATACGCCGGTTTTCAGCGATCCCCGCCTGCGCCGGCGCAGAAGAGGTCGTAGTCCGGGAACTGGCCCATCTCGGACTCGGGGATCTCCTCCGCGTGCTCGCCGCAGATCGGGCAGTCGGGATCGCGCCGAACCTTCAGCTCGGTGAACTTGGTGGCGAGCGCGTCGTAGAGCAGCAAACGGCCGACCAGTGGATCGCCGGCGCCGAGGATCAGCTTGATCACCTCGTTGGCCTGCAGGGTTCCCATCGTCCCGGCCATCACCCCGAGCACCCCGTTGGCGGAGCAGCTCGGCGCCAGCTCGGCCGGCGGCGGGGTCGGGTAGAGGCAGCGGTAGCAGGGACCCTCGTAGGGCACGAAGGTCGAGATCTGCCCGTCGAAGCCGAGGATCGAGGCGGAGACGACCGGCATCCGCAGCCGCACCGAGGCGTCGTTCAGCAGGTAGCGGGTGGGGAAGTTGTCGGCGCCGTCGACGACGATGTCGTAGTCGCCGATGATGTCGAGGATGTTGCCGGCGTCGAGCCGACCGTTGTGCTCGACGACCTTGACGTCGGGGTTGAGCCCTTCGATGAAGATCCGCGCCGACGCGGTCTTCGCCATCCCGATCCGTTCGGTGTTGTGGATCACCTGGCGCTGCAGGTTGGAGGCATCGACGACGTCGTCGTCGACGAGGCCGATCGTGCCGACCCCGGCGGCCGCAAGATAGAGCGCCGTCGGCGCCCCGAGCCCGCCGGCGCCGAGCAGCAGCACCTTCGCGTTCAGCAGCTTGATCTGGCCGTCGACCCCGACCTCGGGCAGCAGCGTGTGGCGCGAGTAGCGCTCGCGCTGCTCGGCGCTCATCCCGGAAGCGGCGACCACGGGCAGCCCCTGCTCCTGCCAGAGCAGGATCCCGCCGGCCACCGAGGCGACGTTCTCGTAGCCCATCCGTTCCATCTGCGCGGCGGCGATCGCGGAGCGGTTGCCGGAGCGGCAGTAGAGCAGCGTGCGCGCCGACTTATTGGGCGCGACGGTCTCGATTTCGTCGGCCAGCAGGCCCGGCGAGACCAGCTTGCCGCCCTCCAGGTGAGCCTCCTGGTACTCGTGGGGCTCGCGGGTGTCGATCAGGACGACGTCGCCGCCCTCGATCTCCGCCTGTGCCTCGAAGGGTTCGATCTCCTCGATTTGCTGCACTGCGCCAGTGGCCATGAAGTAAATCCCCTAATTCGGATCGCCTTTTACTTCAAAAAGTATAGCGAGGCTTGAAACAAACTAAAAGCGGGCCGCAAAAGCGGCCCGCTGACACTGCTTCCTTCCCTCCCGAGCTACAGACTGGGCCGCATCTGGCGCAGTCTCTTGACCCGCTCTTCGATCGGCGGGTGAGTCGAGAAGAGGCCGGCGATGCCACCGCCCTTGAAGGGCTTGACTATGTAGAGCGGCTCGGCCGCCTGGTTGACTTTCATCGGGATCGCTTCGGCACCCTGCTCGAGGCGCAGCAGCGCGCTCGCCAGCGACTCCGGGTTGCCGCAGATTTCGGCACCGCCGGCGTCGGCCGCGTACTCGCGCTGGCGCGAGATCGAGAGCTGGATGATCGTCGCCGCGATCGGCGCCAGCAGAACCATCGCCAGCGAGGCGACGATGCTGAGCGGCGAGTCGTCCTCGCTGCCGAACCACATGAACATGTAGGCGAGGTAGGTGATCGCCGCGCCGATCGCCGAGGCGACCGACTGGATCAGGATGTCGCGGTGCTGGATGTGCGCGAGCTCGTGCGCGAGCACCCCGCGCAACTCGTCCTCGGAGAGGAGTTTGGTGATGCCGCGGGTGACCGCGACCGCCGAGTGCTGCGGGTTGCGGCCCGTGGCGAACGCGTTCGGCTGGTCCTGGGGGATCATGTAGAGGCGCGGCATCGGCAGCCCGGCGCGCGTCGTCAGTTCCCGCACGACCTGGTAGAGCCGCGGCGCTTCGGACTCCTCGATCGGCTTCGCGCCGCTCATTTTCAGCGCCAATTTGTCGCTGAAGAAGTAGGACCCGAGGTTGATCAGCAGCGCGATGCCGAGGAAGATCGCGGCGGTGCTGGGGCCGCCGATCAGGGCGCCGATCAGGACGAGCAGGCCGGAGAGGGACGCCAGCAGGATCGTCGTCCGGATCGTCGCTCCGAAACTCGACTGCTTGGTGGTCTTCATCGCGTGTGTAACTCCTAGTTAGACCCGTGAGGGCAGGGAAGTGGTCGCCCGAGTATCGCGACGAGCAGGGGATTTGGCCATAGGTGGCAGCCCCCATTCCCCCCGGGCCACCACCCAGTAGCCCCTAGGCTGGGCCGATGTCCTTCATCCTCATCGCCCTCTGCCTCGCGGTCCTCGCCCTGGTCACGGTGCTGGTGCGCGAACGGCGGCGGCTGCGGCCGCTGGAGCGGCTGATCGAGGACATGGAGAAGGTCGACCTCAGCGGTCCCGGCCAGGCACTGCCGAGCTCGATCGACGGGGTCGCCGAGACCGAGGAGGTCGAGCGGCTCGAGCTCGCCTTCCTGCGGATGATGCGGCGCCTGGAAGCCGAGCGCCGACGCGCCGGCTCGGCGGCGCTGCGGGCCCAGGAGGAGGAGCGCGCCCGCGTCGCCCGCGACCTCCATGACGAGGTCAACCAGTCGCTGACCGGGCTGCTGCTGCGACTTGAGGCCGCGCGCGAGTCGGCGCCGCCGGAGCTGGAGGCGGAGCTGGCCGAGATCCGTGCGCTCGCCAACCAGGCGATGCGCGAGCTGCTCTCCCTCGCTCGTCAGCTGCGGCCGACCGCGCTCGACGACCTCGGACTCGCGGCCGCCGTCGCCGGCCAGGTCGAGCAGTTGGGGCGAGGCGATCTCGACGCTGTGGTCGAGGTGGAGGGCGACTTCTCCGAACTCGACGACGACGCCCAGCTGGTCGTCTACAGGGTCGCCCAGGAGGCGCTCTCCAATGCCGCCCGCCACAGCGGCGCCGAGCACGTCGCGGTGCGTCTGCGCCGCAATCCAGGCTCCGGCGTCGAGCTCGAGGTCAGCGACGACGGCCGCGGCTTCGCCTTCGACGAGTCCGAGCGCGGGCTCGGCATCCCCGGCATGCGCGAGCGGGCGCTGCTGGTCGGGGGTGAGCTGACGATCGAGTCCCGGCCCGGCCACGGGACCACGGTGCGGCTGACGGTCCCGGGAGAATCGGCGCGATGAGAGTCCTGATCGCCGACGACCACGGCATCGTCCGCTCCGGCCTGCGGCTGCTGCTCGAGCGCCAGCCCGACATCGAGGTCGTCGCGGAGGCCGCCGACGGGGCGCAGGCGCGTGATCTGGCGGTGCGCGAGCGGCCCGACCTGGCGATCCTCGACGTGAAAATGCCGAAGCTGACGGGGCTGCAGGCGACCCGCGAGATCAAGCGCCAGGCGCCGGAGGTGTCGGTGTTGATCCTCTCCATGCACGACGACGAGCGCTACCTATTCGAGGCGCTGAAGGCGGGCGCATCCGGCTACGTGCTGAAGACGCAGGCGGACACCGACCTGCTGGCGGCGGTTCGCGCGGTCGAGCGCGGCGAGCCGTTCCTCACCCCGGAGGCGCAGCGGACGTTGATCAAGGACGTGCTCGAGCGCGGCTCCAGCGGCGAGGAGGAGCTGACGCCGCGCGAGGAGGAAATCGTCAAGCTGGTCGCCGAGGCGCACACGACCAAGCAGATCGCCGAGCTCCTCCACCTCTCCGAGAAGACGATCGAGAACCACCGCGCCAACGCGATGCGCAAGCTCGGCATGCGCGACCGCGTCGAGCTGGTCCGCTATGCGATCCGCCGCGGCCTGATCGAGCCATAACCGACCGCTCCGATAGGATTTAGGTCCCCCATGTTGTTCTCGACCAAAGCCGAGTACGGAGTCCGCCTGATGGTGGAGCTGGGCCGCCAGCCCGGCTCGCAGCCGATCTCGCTGAACACAGTTGCCGAGGCCGAGCGGCTGCCGCTCTCCTATCTCGAGCACCTGGTCGCGAAACTGCGCAAGGCCGGTCTCGTCACCTCGACCCGCGGAGCCCATGGCGGCTACCAGCTTGCCCAGCCGGCCGAGCAGATCACGATGGACCAGGTGGTGCAGGCGCTGGAAGGGCAGATCGCCCCAATGGAGTGCTTCCACGAGACCCCCGAAGGCAAAGTCCTCTGCTCGCACGAGGACGACGGTGACCGCGCCTGCTCGACCAAGCTGCTGTGGACGCGCGTGCAGGGCGGTGTCACCAAGGCGCTGGCCGGGACGACGCTGGCTGAGCTGGTCGAGTTCTCGCAGCCGGGCGGCCGCACCGAGGCGGACATCGCCAAAGCCGCCTGAATCAACCTCTTACGAAATCTAGAAACGGAGTCACATTGGCTGAGCTGGAGATTCGCAACCTGCACGTGAAGGTCGAGGACTAGGAGATCCTCAAGGGCCTCGACCTCGACGTCGAGAAGGGCAAGGTCCACGCGCTGATGGGCCCCAACGGCTCCGGCATGTCGACGCTCGCCAACGTGATCATGGGCCACCCAGC
>JBFXEM010000111.1:0-6551 GCA_050180135.1 Solirubrobacterales bacterium
TCTACGAACCGAATACGTCGATGTTGTTCGACGACGCCAAGAAGGCGGCGGCGGACATCGCGGCGGAGATTCAGAACCTGTAGCCCGCCCCGGGGGGGAGAGATTCGAGGTCAGCTGCATTGGCCTGCCGTGGAGGAGAAGGGGCAGGGGACGGTGGAGTGGGTGGGGGTGCTGTGCGTTGTCGCGTTGTTGATGGTCGGGTTGGTCGCGGCGGGGGTGCGGGTTCCGGGCGGGGAGCTGGCGCGGGGGGTTGTGTCGCGGATTCTCTGTGCGGCTTCAATGGCCGACGGGTGCGGGGATCAGCCGGAGTTGATTGCCGCCTACGGGACGGAGGTTGGGAAGCTGATCCGGGATCACATGCCGACGCTGGCGTTCGAGCGGGGTTCGCGGGCGCTGCCGGTCGACTTTCGCCGCTGTCGCAGCACCAGCTGCGGGGACGGGCCCGACGACGGGCTCGTGCATCGCAGCGACGGTCGGCTGCCGGTCACCGCCTTCGTCCACGTGGTCGACTGCCGGGCGGGGGAGAGTGAGGACTCGGAGGCCGCGGGCGCCGACTGTTCGGGCGAGCGGGCCGGCAACCTCTACCTCCAGTACTGGTTCTACTACGCCGACTCGGCGACCCTGCGCGAGCTGCCGGTGCTGGGGGAAGCGGGCTACCACGAGGACGATTGGGAGTCGGTCCAGTTCCGGATCGCGCCCGACGGCTCCGTCGAGCAGCGAGCGTCCTCGCACAACGGCTACAACTACGAACGCGGCGTCGCCAACTGGGGCTCGGACGCCGGGCTTGGCGTTCTGAAGGATCTGGCCGAGGAGGTCGGCGCTCGCGCGCCAAATGGCTGGGGACCGGAGACCCACCTGCTGCTGGTCTCCGGCGGCAGCCACGCGGGCAACGCCGCCGGCGGCGGCCGGACGGCCCGGTTCACTCCCGGCCGTCGCGTCCACCTGATCGCGCTGGAGGCGATCGCCGCCGAGTCCGCCGCGTCCTTCGCGATTGCCCCGCCGTGGCGCAAGCGGGTCTGGCTCGACCCCGAGTACGAGGGAACCGACTGAGGAGTGCATTCGCCTCCATATAGGCGGTCGATGCACCCCTCGATCTGCGATCTCCTACTTCGGCTTCATCCGCAGGGCGCCGTCGAGGCGGATCGTCTCACCGTTCAGCATCGGGTTGGCGACGATCTGCTCGACCAGCTGCGCGTACTCGGCGGGCTGGCCGAGGCGCTTGGGGAAGGGGACTTCGGCGCCGAGCGAGAGACGCGCCGCCTCCGGCAGTCCTTCCAGCAGGCGGGTGTCGAAGGTGCCGGGGGCGATCGTCATCACCCGCACCCCGCGCGAGGCGAGGTCACGGGCCGCCGGCAGGGTCATCGCCACGATCGCGCCCTTCGAGGCGGAGTAGGCGACCTGGCCGATCTGGCCCTCGAAGGCGGCGATCGAGGCGGTGTTGATGCAAACGCCGCGCTCCTCGCCGCCGTCGGGCTCGTTTTCGATCATCACCGCAGCGGCGATCCGCATCACGTTGAAGGTGCCGACCAGGTTCACGTTGATGACTTTGCTGAAGTGGTCGAGATCGTGGGCGCCGCGGGTGCGGGCGAGGCGTTCGGCCCAGCCGATGCCCGCGCAGCAGACCGAGATCCGCAGTCCCTCCGGCGCGGTGGCCGCCTGCTCGACCGCCGCCGCGACGGCGCCGGCATCGGTGACGTCGACCGCGGCGAAGGCGGCGCCGATCTCCGTCGCCAGCTCGGCGCCGAGCTCGGCGTCGCGGTCGGCGATCACCACCTGGGCGCCGGCTTTGGCGAGCGCGCGGGCGGTGGCGGCGCCGAGCCCGGATGCCCCTCCGGCGACCAGCGCTCCTGCTCCTTGCACGTTCATTGCCGTGCAGCGTATTTCACATCCCGGTAATCCGACCTGGGTAGGGTCTTCGTATCGCCACCGAGGTGACGGCAAACACCCAGGAAGCAGACAGCAAGGCTCGCAGAGGAGAGATCGCCGATCTGCTCGCGGAGGCCCGCCGGCGGACGCTGGCGCTGGTCGAGCCGCTCGACGACGAGCAGCTCAACCGCGTCTACTCGCCGATCCTCAGTCCGCTGGCCTGGGACCTCGGTCACATCGCCAACTTCGAGGAGCTCTGGCTGGTGCAGACGATCGGCGGCCGCGAGCCGATGCACGGGGAGCTCGGCCGCTTCTACGACGCGATCGAGAACCCGCGCAAGACCCGCGGCGAGCTGCCGATCCTGCGCGACGCCGAGTTGCGCTCCTACCTGGCCGACGTGCGCGAGCGTACGCTCGAGGTCCTCGCTGAGGTGGAGGTCGGGCCGGACGCAGAGGACCGGCTGCTCCGCGACGGCTTCGTCTACGAGATGCTGCTCGCGCACGAGCTCCAGCACAACGAGACGATGTTGCAGCTCCTGCAGCTGGTCGATGGCTACGAGCCGCCCTGGGAGTTCGGTCCCGCCGTGGTGGACCCCGGCGGCTCGGAGACGATCGCGATCGCGGCCGGCAGCTATGAGATCGGGGCCGGCCCCGGCGGCTTCGCCTACGACAACGAGCGTGGCCGTCACGCGGTCGAGCTGGCGGCCTTCGAGATCGATCGAACCCCGGTGACCAACGCCGCGTACACCGAGTTCATGGAGGCGACCGGCGCCGCGGCGCCCGACTACTGGGAGCGCGACGGTGAGGACTGGATCAGCGCGGCGATGGGCGTCCGCCAGCCGATCGACCCGGCGCGCCCCGTCGTGCACGTCGCCTGGGAGGCCGCCGACGCCTTCGCCCGCTGGGCCGGCAAGCGGTTGCCGACCGAGTTCGAGTGGGAGGCGGCGTGTCCGCGCCTAGACGGGGTCGGCGAGGTCTGGGAGTGGACCAGCTCCGAGTTCCGCGCCTACCCCGGTTTCAAGGCCTTCCCGTACGAGGAGTACTCGGAAGTCTTCTTCGGCGACGAGTACAAAGTGCTGCGCGGCGCCTCCTGGGCGACCCACGAGCGCGTCGCCCGGCGGAGCTTTCGCAACTGGGACCTGCCACAGCGCAGCCAGATCTTCTCCGGCCTGCGCTGCGCGAGGGACGCATGATCGCGATCGAGGTCCATCTCGACGCCGACTCCGCCGCGGCGATGGCCGAGGACGTCCGGGTCGGGCTCTCGGCCTCGCCGAAGGAGCTCTCGCCGAAGTACTTCTACGACGAGCGCGGCTCGCAGCTGTTCGAGCAGATCACCGAGCTGGCGGAGTACTACCCGACCCGGCGCGAGCGCGAGATCCTCGCCGCTCGCTCGGCCGAGATCGTCGCTGCCGCGGGCGGGCCGGGAACGCTGGTCGAGCTCGGCTCGGGCTCGGCCTCGAAGACGCGCCACCTGCTGAGCGCGATGCGCGATGCCGGTCGCCTGGAGACCTATGTGCCGGTCGACATCTCCGAGGAGATCACCCACGAGACCGCCCGGGCCCTGGTCGAGGAGTACCCGGGGATCGACATCCGCGGCCTCGTTTGCGACTTCGAGAGCGACCTGGAGCGCATCCACAGCGACGGCTCCGACCGCCTGCTCGCCTTCCTCGGCGGCACGATCGGAAACCTCTATCCGGGCGAGCGGCGCGAGTTCCTGACCCGGATCGCCGCCCTCTTCGCCCCCGGCGATCACCTCCTGCTGGGCACCGACCTGGTCAAGGAGACCGCGCGCTTGGAGGCCGCCTACGACGACGCCGCCGGCGTCACCGCCGAGTTCAACAAGAACGTGCTCGCCGTCCTCAACCGCGAGCTGGGCGCTGACTTCGACCTCGACGCCTTCGAGCACATCGCCCGCTACGACGCCCGCGAGGAGCGCATGGACATCCGCCTGCGCTCGCTCGCCGAACAGTCGGTCACCCTCGACGACCTGGAGATGACGATCGAGTTCGCCGCGGGCGAGGAGATGCGGACGGAGATCTCGACCAAGTTCACGCGCGAGCGGCTCGAGTGCGTGTACGCCGAAGCGGGACTGGAGATGCGCGGCTGGTTTACGGACGCGGCTGGGGACTACGCGCTGAGCTTGGCGCGGCTGGTTCAGGGTTAGCGGACTTCTTACTGAACCTCGGGCCGGCGGCGCTCCCCCACGACCTCGGGCCGGGAGGGACGGTGGGGGTGTCCTCCTAGCTTCGCTGGATTTTTCGCCCCGAACAACGGGAAGCTCTCAAGGACGGACGAGCGAAAAATTAACGCCGCTCGTACGGAGGACACCCCCACCGTCCCTGACGATTCGAGATCAGGTTGAGCTGACGGAAAAGACGACCAGGGTTCAAACGAATCAAAGAGATCGCCCAGGGTTCAGACGGATCGAAGAGATCGCCCAGGGTTCGGGCCGCTGCAGGGAAGAGATCGCCCCAGGGACGGGGAGCTATCTCGTGAGGTCGCAGTTGACACCGCTATACGGGGTCAATCGCGACCTCACGGATCACCAGCACCCCGAACCCTTGGGAGCTATCTCAAAGCAGAGGACTGAACCCTGAGATCTATCTAGAGAGATAGACGACCGAACCCTGGGACCTATCTAGAGAGATCAGCGACCGAACCCTGGGAGCAGCTATCTGGCTAGACGAACGAACCCTGGGAGCTAAAGAAGTATTCGAGAGGTTCGAGGGGAGGGGTTGGGGGTCTCTCGCGCACAGCGGCGTTAATTTTTCGCTTGCCCGTCCCAGAGAGCTTCCCCGTCTCCCCGGGCGAAAAATCCAGCGAGCACGATAGGCCCCCAACCCCACTCTCCCAACCCCCCCAACAACGCCGCCGCCCCGAAATCCCCCACGCCCCGGCGATTTCCTTCATCCGCGCCTCCCAAGAATGCCCCGCCGCAAGCCGCGAGCGCTCCGCGCGACGCTCGGGCGAGTCCAGCGCCAGCTCCGCCTCGAAGGCGGCCACCAGGGCGGGGGCGTCGGCGACGACGTCGATCGCCTCGACGCCGGCCAGCGCCGGCAGCGGCGTGCTCAGGACCGGCAGGCCCGCCGCCAGGTACTCGTAGACCTTCATCGGGAAGATGCTGCCGGTGAGATCGTTGATCGCGTAGGGGATCAGCCCCGCGTCGGCGCCGCGCAGGACGGTCGGCAGGTCGCGCTCCTCGCGGGCGCCGACCAGGTGGATGTTCGGCTCGCGGTCCAGCGGCGAGAGGTCGCCGCTGGGGTCCCCCGCCCCACGCGGGCCGACCAGGACGATGCTCCACCGCGGCCGCAGGCGGGCGACCTCGGCCAGCAGGGCGACATCGAGCTTGGTGGCGACGATCGCGCCCTGGAAGACCAGCCGCGGGCGCTCCAGGGCCGCCACCGCCGGGTCCACCGGCCCCGGCTCGAGCGCGGTGGCAAACAGCGAGGTGTCGGCGACGTTGGGCGCGTAGAGGACGTGGTCGCTGAGTGCGCGCATGCGCTCGGCCAATGCCGGAGCGCTGGCGTGAACCAGGTCGGCGCGCCGGGCGATCCGCTCCTCGGCGGCGCGGAAGCTGTCCGCGTCCACCCCCTTCTGGGCGGCGACGTCATCGACGCAGTGGTAGACGACGAGCTCGGGCTCCAGCGAGCCGATCAGCTCCTCGGCCTGCGGCGCGTAGGCCCAGAGCACCCGCCGCCGCATCCGCAGGCGCCGCACCGCCCAGCCGACCTGCGCCCGCAGCAGGCGCTTGTTCAGCGCCCGCACCTTGGCGTTGGCGTGGAAGGGCACGACCAGCGGCGAGAGCACGTGCACGTCGCCCACGCGGCGCGCTCCGCGCAGCCCGCGGAACAGGCGCCTGACGATCCGGCTGAGGTCACGCGAGGCGAGCTGGGGCCGGCGCAGGCCCAGCGACTCGACGAAGAGGACCCGGTTCGCGGTCGCGAAGCGGCCCATCAGCTGGTGCTGGTTGATCGGCAGCTCGGTCGTCCAATCGGCGGTGCCGATGCAGACGATGTCGCGCCCTTCGAGCAAGCTCGGGAGGCTCAGGTGGAGGCGCCGGAAGCGGTCGGGCCGGCCGCGGCGATCTGCCACGGTTCGTAGGCCCGGTGCGGCTTGTCGGCGGCGCCGAGGCGGCAGTAGTCGACGAAGGTCGGCTCGGCCGCGATCGAGTAGGCGCTCAGCTCCGATGAGGCTTCTTCAGGGGCGAGCAGCGAGACCGTCTGGGTCGAGGTTCCCGCCTGGTAGTGGGCGCTGACCCGGGCCGCGCTCAGGGTCGAGCCGTAGACGGCGACCTCGTCGATCGTCCCTTTGAAGAACTCTTCGGTGCCGCCCCAGGAGCCGACGTAGAGCGGGTTGGTGGTGACGCTGGCGGCGCCGCTGAGCGATCCGCTCTTGGCCTGGGCGCCGTTGATGTAGAGGCGCTGGGTGGTGCCGTCGTAGGTGCCGACCACGTGGTAGGTCTGGCCGGCGACGATCGCGCCGGAGGCGGCCTGCAGGCGTTTGCGGGTGCCGTTCTGGATCACCGTGAACTCGAGTTTGGGCCCGTTGAACTGGAGGCTGTAGGACTCGGGCTTGGTCAGGATCGAGGCGAAGGTGCCGCTGGCCGGCAGCGAGGTCGGCTTGATCCAGGCCTCGAGGGTGATCGGCGAGGTGAGGCCCAGCGAGGCCGAGTTGGCGATTTTGAC
>JBFXEM010000112.1:0-6549 GCA_050180135.1 Solirubrobacterales bacterium
CATCCTGCTGGCGCTGCTGCTCGCCTTCGCGCTCCATGCAGTGACGGGGTTCGGCGGCGAAGCGATGGATCGGGTCTTCGGCGTCTGGGTCTACGACGCCCTGATGCTGGGGGCCGCCGGGGCCTGCCTGCTGCGGGCCGCGATGGTCGAGCGCGAGCGGCTCGCCTGGAGCTTGCTGGGGATCGGGCTGGCCGCCTGGACGGGCGGGGAAATCTATTACTCGACCGCGTTCGCCAACGCCGAAACGATCCCGATTCCCTCGCTGGCAGACGCCGGCTACCTGCTCTTCTACCCGCTCGCCTACGCCGCCCTGATCGTCCTCCTCCGCGACCGGATCGGCTCCTTCCCGGTTGCCCGCTGGCTCGACGGCTTGGTCGTCGGCACCGCCATCGCCGCTCTGGCCGCGGCGCTCGCACTCGACCCGATCGTCGAGTCGAGCACCAGCGGCGACGTCGGCGAAGTGGTGACCAACCTCGCCTACCCGATCGCCGACCTGGCCCTGCTGACTTTGGTGGTCACCGCCTGCGCCTTTACCGGCTGGCGACCCGGACTGACCTGGCTCACGCTCGGCAGCGGGCTGCTCGTCCTCGCCGTCTCCGACGGCTTCTACCTGTTCCAGTCGGCGCAGGGCACCTACCTCGAAGGCGGCATCCTCGACGTCGCCTGGCCGCTGGGCGCCCTCCTGCTCGCGGCCGCCGCCTGGCAGGAGCCGGCGCGGCGCCAGGTCGTGCGCCCACGCGGGTTGCGAGTCGCTCTGGTCCCGGCGCTGGCGGCGGTGGTGGCGATCGGCATCCAGTTCAGCGATCGCTCCAGCTCGGTGCCGACGATCGCCGTCTGGCTCTCGCTGGTCACCTTGCTGGCCGTGGTGATGAGGATGATGGTCTCCTTCCGCGAAAGCCAGGCCAACTTCGAGTCCAGCCTCCGCGAGTCACTGACCGACTCCCTCACCGGCCTGGCCAATCGCCGGCGCCTGATGGACGATCTCGAGGAGGTGACCTCGAATCCACCGGATCGCCAGCGCGTCTGCCTCCTCGTCTTCTTCGACCTGGACGGATTCAAGGCATACAACGACAGCTACGGCCACCCGGCCGGGGACGCGATGCTGGCCAGGCTGGGAGGCCGCCTGGCGGACTTCGCCGACAAGCGCGGCACCGCCTACCGTCTTGGCGGCGACGAGTTCTGCCTTCTGGTCGAGTGCACGGCGGCCGAGGTCGACGCCTTCGTCGCCGGCGCCTCCGCGGCCCTGTCGGAGCGCGGAGATGGATTCGTGGTCACCAGCTCTCAGGGCAGCGTCCTGCTCCCCTCCGAGGCCAAGACGAGCGAGGCGGCGCTGCAGCTCGCCGACCGCCGCATGTACGCGAACAAGAGCCGCGAGCGCTCTTCCGCCGGCTCCCAATCCCGAGATGTCCTGCTGAGCGCCCTGCGCGAGCGCCAGCCGGACCTCCATGAGCATCTGGTCGACGTCGCCCGGCTGGCGGCCCGGCTCGCCGACGAGCTAAAGATGGACTCCGAGCAGCGAGACGAGGTCTTTCGGGCCGCCGAGCTTCACGACACCGGCAAGGTCGCGATCCCGGACGCGATCCTCAACAAGCCGGGCCCGCTCGAGCAGCAGGAGTGGGAGTTCATGCGAAAACACACCCTGATCGGCGAGCGCATAATCTCCTCGGCCCCGGCGCTGGTGCCGGTCGCCCGGCTGGTGCGTTCGAGCCACGAGCGCTGGGACGGCAGCGGCTATCCGGACGGCCTGGCCGGTGAGCAGATTCCCGCCGGCTCGCGGATCATCTCCGTCTGTGACGCCTACGCGGCAATGGTGAGCGACCGCCCGTACAGCGTCGCGATGCTTCCGTCGCGGGCCCTGGACGAGCTGCGCCGCGGCGCCGGATCGCAATTCGACCCCGACGTGGTCGAGGCCTTCTGCCGCGTAATCGAAGCCGACGCGCCTTCGGAGGTCGCTCGACGCGGTCCCGAACGCACCGCCCCCTGAGCGAGCCGCGGCAAGGAGCCGCAACCGCTTACCCCCGAGCGAAAGCCATCGGGCTTCCGCTCGGGGAGCGCGCGGCGACCGGGCTAAGCCCGGCGCGACCGCTCGTCCTCGCCGTAGACGACGAGGCCGTGGATGCAGATGACGCAGAGGGCGAAGATGCCCAGGGACCAGAACGGGTAGGCGCCGCCGACCGCGAGCAGGGATCCGATCGCGCCCAGGGAGGCGGCGATCAGGCCGATCACGCGGCCGAACGTGTTGCCGGCGAGCAGCGAGAGCCCGCCGCCGAGCTGGACGGCGCCGAGGATGACGGTGATCCAGCCCCAGGTGTGCAGGCTCGAGATCACGTAGCGGGTGTTGTCGACGAAGAAGTTGGCATCGCCGATCGCGGCGATCCCGTAGATGACGTTGAGCGAACCCGCGATCAGCAGCAGGATGGCGACGAAAGCGACACGGCCTTCACCTCTCATATGAACTCCCTTTCCTAGTCGGTGCCCTCCCTGGGCACCGGGCGACCTGCGCCTGCTTGATTCGACGCGGGGAGTCGATGCCCTCTCGGAAAGCGCCGGCTAGCGTGGCGCGTACATGATCGTGCCGACTCCGACCAGGCAGAGGGCGGCGCCGATCAGGTCGAAGCGGTCGGGCCGGAAGCCGTCGAAGGCCATCCCCCAGGCGATCGAGCCGACGATGAAGACGCCGCCATAGGCGGCGAGGACACGGCCGAACTCGTTGCTGGGCTGGAACGCGGCAACGACGCCGTAGAGGCCGAGCGCGAGCACGCCGAGGACGACGAACAGCGCCCCGCGGTCCTCCTTCAGCCCGATCCAGACGAGGTAGGCGCCGCCGATCTCGGCGATCGCGGCGGCGATGAAGAGGGCAATCGAGCGGCCGGTCACGCCAATCCGTAGTGCCTGGCGGTGTCGGCGAAGAGGGTCTTCAGGATCAGCTTGTTGCCGGGGGTCATCAGGCGCGCCGCCGGTTTCGGCTCGGCGGCGATCGTCCAGACGAAGCGACACGTCCCCTCCCCGGTCGGCTCGACCAGGTAGTCCTCGGCGAAGCGGCGGAACATCGGGCTCGTCGATTCGACGACGAAGAACGACTTCTGGCGACCCTCCTCCCAGCGGAAGAACTCCTCCTCGAGGACGTTGGCGCCGCCGAGCGCTCGCGCCTCGCGGGTGGTGCCGACACCGAACGGGCGCGGCGAGGTCCAGGTGACGCTCTGCAGGATCCGGCACCAGGCGAGAGGGTCGTCGGCGGTCAGCTCCGCCCAGACCTCGGCCGCCGGCCGGGGGACGTTGAACTTGCCGCGCAGGCGCATCGGCGCGGTCTCGAAGAAGCTCGCGTCGACCGGCTCGGCTTTGAACCACGGTCCTGCCATCGGGCGAGTCTATGCGCATTACTCAGACGGGCCTTGCCGTCGGTCCACCGGGCGACTAGGCTCGGCGCATGGCCGTCAAGCTCCACCGCTGCTCGCTGATGTTCGTCAAGATCGGCGCCCACCCCTGCTGGAACGTGCAGAAGGCGCTCGACGAACAAGGCGTCGAGTACGAGGTCGTGAAGGGGCCGCTGCGCGACCGCTCCCAGATGAAGGAGCTCTCCGGGCAATCGAAATACCCGGCGATCGAGTTCGAGGACGGGCGCGTTTACCGCGAGGAATCGAAGGACATGGCGGCACGCATCCGCGCCGGCAAGCTGTTCGATCCGCCCGGTTCCCCCGCCGCCCCCGCCGCGTAGGGCCTCAGGCGCTGCCGAGCGCCTTGTCGATGAAGGGTCCGAGCAGCCGTGCCGCCGCGCCGGCGGTCGTGTCCGGCGACTCGGTCGGCGCCGTGATGTAGCTGATCGCGAGCCGGACCAACGATTCGCTGAGCAGCACCACGTCGGCCCTCGGCGCCTGCGGCCATCCCTCCTCGATCGTCGCTCCCAGGCGCGCGGTCGCCCACTGCACGACAGGCATCCCCTGGGTGGTGACGAAGGGCAGCAGCCCGCCGGTGCCGTCGTCGGAGAGCAGCATCCGGATCAACGGGTCCTCGCCGGCCGTGGTCAGGAACAGCTCCAGGGCGGCCCCGACCGCGGCCCGCGGGTCGTCGAGGTGTTCGCGCACGGCGGCGTCGACCTCGTCGAGGAAGTGCTCGCCCTCGTTGATCACGAAGGCGAGCCCGAACTCGTTGCGGTTGCCGAACTCCTTGTAGAGGGTCTGGCGGCTGACCCCGGCGGCGGCGGCGATGTCGGCCATCGTCACCTCCGACCAGGGACGCTGCTGGAGTTCGTCGCGGGCGGCGCCGAACAGGGTCTGGCGCAGCAGCTCGCGCGCGGCCTCCGCGTATGGGGTGCGCGCCCTCGGCATCGCCCCCATCGTCGCAGTGGCAGCGGTCAAACGTCCTCCTCGACCAGCTCGAAGTCGACCTTGTCGCGGACCCCGCAGTCGGGGCAGGCCCAGTCGTCGGGCACCGCGCTCCACGGCGTGCCCGGCGGGAAGCCCTCACGCGCGTGCCCGGCGGCCTCGTCGAAGACGTAGCCGCAGCCGGGACAGCGGTAGGCGCTCACGCCGCCGCCCTCGGCGCCGCCCCGTAGCGAGCTTCCAGCTTGCGGCGCTTGCCGGGCGCGATGTTGGCGCGGCTGAGGTCGCCTTCGAAGTGGTCGAGCAGGCGCGGGTCCATCACCCGCCGCCACAGGGGCGGGAACCAGGCCAAGACGATCATCCCCGCGTACCCCGTCGGCAGCTGCGGCGCCTCGTCGACGTGGCGCAGCGCCTGGTAGCGGCGGGTCGGGTTGGCGTGGTGGTCGGAGTGGCGCTGCAGGTGGTAGAGCAGCACGTTGGAGGCGACGTTGTTGCTGTTCCAGCTGTGCTCGGGGCGGCAGCGCTCGTAGCGGCCGTCCTCTTTCTTCTGGCGCAGCAGGCCGTAGTGCTCGAGGTAGTTGACGACCTCCAGCAGCGAGAACCCGATCACCGCCTGCACCAGCAGGTAGGGCAGGACCACCGGGCCGAAGACGATCGCCAGCACCGCGAACAGGGCCACGGTCATCGCCCAGGCGCCGACGATGTCGTTGCGCAGGCTCCAGTGGGACTTGCCGAGCCGGTCCAGGCGGGCGGCCTCGATCCCCCAAGCCGAGGTCAGGCTGCCGGCGACGGTGCGCGGCAGGAAGGCCCAGAAGCTCTCCCCCAGCCGCGAGCTGGCCGGGTCCTCGGGGGTGGCGACGCGGACGTGGTGGCCGCGGTTGTGCTCGATGAAGAAGTGCCCGTAGCCGGTCTGGGCGAGGGCGACGCGGCTCAGCCAGCGCTCCGAGCTGGCGCGCTTGTGGCCGAGCTCGTGGGCGGTGTTGATCGCGATCCCGCCGACCACGCCCATCGTGAAGGCGAGGCCGATGTTGGCGGCGGTCGAGAGCTCGCCGCTCGACCACAGGTAACAGGCGAGGACGAGGCCCGCGTACTGGATCGGGATGAAGACGTAGGTGCACCAGCGGTAGTAGCGGTCCTGCTCGAGGAACTTGAGGACGCTGTCGGGCGGGTTGCTGGAATCGAGCCCGACGGCGATGTCGAGCACGGGGAAGATCACGAAGACGAGGACCGGGCCGATGAACCAGATCGCTTCGACCCCGGTGAGTGCCCAGAGACCGAGGGCGATGAACGGCGAGAGCGGGACCACGATCCCCAGCAGCCATGCGTAGCGCTTGGGGTCGGTCCAGGCCGCCGGGTTGACCTCGACGTCGTCGTGATGGTGGTGGTGATGATGCTCGTGTGCGTCTGCAGTGGTGGCCTCCATTGGGGCCTCCTCCCTGTCAGAAGTTGACGGAACGTCCCCAACGTAGACACCAGAGACTATTTTGTCAACCACATAAACATGGAACGAGAAAATGACCCAAGCGGGCCAGGCACGGCGGGCGAGGAGGTGACCGCTAGATCTTCAGCAGGACGAACGTGTTCAGCACGAAGATGATCGCGAAGAAGATCGTGGCGCGATCGAGGTTGCGCTCGACCATCGAGCCGCCGCCGATCGAGCTGCCGCCGCCGCCGATGCCGAAGGCACCGGAGAGGCCCGCGTCTTTGCCCGAGTGCAGGAGCACGAGGAAGATCAAGACGACGGAGATGATCACCTGGGTGAAGCTGAAGAACGTGTACACGGTCAGGAAGTCTAACCCTGCTCGATGTTTTCCGGCTTCTTGGCGACCCCGTTGGCGCTCGCGGCCCCGTTCGGCGCCCCGTTGGAGGCACCGTTCGAGGCGCCGTTGACGGCCTTCCTCGCCTCGACGCTGTCGAGGATCTCGACCGCTTCGCGGCGCAGCTCGGCGTCGATCGCGGCGAAGTCCTCGTCGGAGAGCTTGCCGACGGCGTGGTCGAGCTCGGCGTCGCGGATCTCGCGGTACTTGGCTTCCTTGCGAGCGTCGCCCTCGGTGCGGACCAGGGCCCCGCGGCGGCGGCCGCGGGTCGGCCAGAGCGCGATGATCGCGCCGGCGAGCGCGATCAGGCCGCCGATCCACATCCAGGTGACCAGCGGGTCGATGATCACGCGGAAGGTCGCGGCGGCGTCGTCCTCGAGGTAGCTGTCGGCGATCTGGCTCGCGGTCAGCGC
>JBFXEM010000113.1:0-6480 GCA_050180135.1 Solirubrobacterales bacterium
GCTGCGGATCGTCGGCTGGCGCATCCTGCTCGGCCGCGAGGGCGTGCTGAACGGTCTGCTGACCGGCGTCGGCATCCTCGACCAACCGACCAAAGTCCTCGTCTTCAACCCCTTCGCGGTGATCCTCGTCCAGGTCCACCTGGCGATGTCCTTCACCTTCATCCCGATCTTCGTCGTCATGCAGCGGGTGCCGCACCGGCTGATGCAGGCCGCGAGCGATCTCGGCGCCAGGCGCTGGCGCCAGATCATCGAGGTCGAGGCGCCGCTGATCGCGCCCGGCGTGGCGATCGGCTTCACCTTCGCCTTCATCCTCTCCTTCGGCGACTACTTCGCCCCGACCCTGGTCGGCGACCCGGGCTCGATCGGAATCGCCAACCTCGCCTCCAGTCAGTTCCAGCAGGGCCTCGCCTGGCCGCTCGGGGCGGCGATCGGCGTGGTCATGATCGTCACCGTGCTGGCCGCGCTGGCGCTGCCGGCAATCGCCTTCCGCGTCTACAAACGGGTGATCCAGATGCGCTCCAGGCGCGGTGAACGCCGCGCCGCCGCGGAACTGGCCGCGGCCCCGTCCTCGACGCCGGCCGAGGGGATCGCGCGATGAGGGAGCGGCTCGGAAACATCGGCGTCGGCGTCGGGATCTTCGCGATCTTCGCCTTCCTCTACCTGCCCGGCGTCGTCATCGCGGTCTACTCGTTCAACAAGAGCGCGGTGATGAGCTGGCCGCCGGAACCCGGCAGCCTCGAGTGGTACGACGCCGCCTTCAGCAACGAAGCGATGATGGAAGGCCTGAAGAACTCGGTGATCGTCGCGATCGTCAGCGTCACGATCGCCGTCGTGCTGGGGATCCCCGCCGGGCTCGGCGTCGACCGCTTCGAATTCCGCGGCAAGGTCGCCTTCCAACGTCTGCTGATGCTGCCCTTCCTGATGCCGGGCTTGATCAGCGGCCTGACCCTGTTGACGGTGATGCTCGACTTCGAACTCGAACTCTCGCTGATGACCGTGATCGTCGCGCACGCGACGATGCTGATCGCGATCGTGGTGATCCAGATGGCGGTCGTGCTCGACCGCTGGGACCGCTCGCTGGAGCTCGCCGCGCAAGACCTCGGCGCCAACGAGGTCCGCACCTTCTTCTACGTGATCTGGCCCAACATCAGGGCCGCGATCCTCGGCGCTTCGCTGCTGGGGATCGCCGTCTCGCTCGACGAGACGGCGAGAACGGTGTTCGTCGCCGGCCAGGACAACACCCTGCCGGTCGTCGTCCTCTCCGGACTCAAGCAGACGATCACGCCGGAAGTCAACGCAATCGGGACCGTCGTCCTCGTCTTCTCGCTCGTCGCCGTCGTCATCTGGTCGAAATTCGGCGCCGCCGACCTGGCACGCGAGTAGCGCGGGGGAACGACCCATGGGAACTGCAGGCAAGCAAGCGATCAGAAAGGCAGCAAGTGCTACGCATCGGCATTGACATCGGCGGGACGTTCACCGACCTCACCGTGCTCGAGGAGTCAGGGAAGGCCCACCTCTGGAAGGAGCCGACGACTCCCGACGAACCGATGTCGGCGATCGTCACCGGCCTCGAGGGGATGGCCGGCAGCCTCGACACCTCCGTCGAGGCGCTGCTGGGCGATGCGCGGCTGCTGGTCCACGGGACCACGATCGCGACCAACACGGTGATCCAGCGCAACGGGCCGCGAATCGGCCTGCTCGCGACCAAGGGCTTCCGCGACGTCCTCTACTTCCGCGACGCCTGGAAGCCGGAACGCTTCAACGTCCGCTTCAGCCCGCCGGAGCCGTTCGCCGACCGCTTCCTGCGGCTCGGCGTCACCGGCCGCATCAACGCCAAGGGCGAGGAGATCGCCCCGCTCGACGAGGGCGAGGTGCGGCGCGCGGTCGAGTACATGGGCGAGCATGGGGTGGAGGCGGTCGCGGTCGCCTTCCTCTGGTCCGTGATGAACGACGAGCACGAGCACCGCGCGGCGGAGATCGTCAAGGAGGTCCTGCCCAACGTGCACGTGATCTGCTCGGCCGACGTGGTGCCGGAGATCCGCGAGTGGGAGCGCACCTCCGCAGCGGTCCTCAGCGCCTACATCCTGCCCGGGATCGACGGCTACTTCCGCCGCCTCAAAGGCGAGCTGACCGGCTCCGGGCTGGCCGACGAACCGCTGATCATGCAGCTCAACGGCGGCTGCGCGCCGATCGACGAGGTTCTCAAACGGCCCGTCTACGCGCTGCACTCCGGTCCCGCCGCCGCGCCCGCGGCCGCCTCCTACCACGCCGGTCGCCGCGGTCTCTCCGACGTGATCACGATCGACATGGGCGGCACCAGCTTCGACGTCTGCCTCGTTCGCGACAACGCTCCGGCGCGCTCGCGCAACATCCGCGTCAACAGCCAGCCGGTCGGGGTCGAGGGGGTGGCGGTGCACTCGGTCGGCGCCGGCGGCGGCTCGATCGCCTACGTCGACGAGGGCGGCGCCCTCAACGTCGGCCCGCGCAGCGCCGGCTCGGTTCCCGGCCCGGCCGCCTACGGCGCCGGCGGCACCGAGCCGACCGTCACCGACGCCAACGTCGTCCTCGGCTACCTCGACCCGGAGACCTTCCTCGGCGGTCGCCGCGAGCTGCGCGCCGATCTCGCCGAGCAGGCGATCGCCACCCACGTCGGCGATCCGCTCGGGCTCGACCCGGTCGAGGCCGCCGCCGGGGTGATCCGCGTCGTCAACGCCAACATGACCGCCGCGGTGCGAGCGGTCTCGGTCGAGCGAGGGCTCGACCCGCGTGGCTTCGCCCTGCTGGTCGGCGGCGGTGCCGGCGGCCTGCACTCCTGCGCCCTCGCCCGCGACCTCGGCATCCGCCAGGTCGTGATCCCGCGCGAGGCCGGGACGCTCTGCGCCTTCGGGATGACCGTCACCGACGTCCGCCACGACTACCTCGGCGCGCTGCACTGCAGCAGCGACGCGATGGACTCGGAGGCGCTGGACGCGCTCTACGCGGGCCTCGAGGAGAAGGGCCGCTCGCGCCTGGTAGGAGATGGGTTCGCCGACGAGGAGATCGTGATCGAGCGCAGCGTCGATGCCCGCTACCCGGGCCAGGTCTACGAGCTGACGGTCCCGATCCCGACCGTCGACTCCTACGGCGCCGAGAGCCTGGCCGAGATCGTCAACCGCTTCCACGACGAGCACGAGCGCCAGTTCGGCTACCGCCGCGAGGACATGCCGGTCGAGTTCCTGCACTGGCGCTCCGCCGCGGTCGGCCGCATCGCGGTCGAGGCGCCGGCCGCCGCCGAGGCCGGCGAGGTCAAGGCGGCCGAGCCGATCGGCTCGCGCACCGTCTACGTGCCCTCCCAGGGCATGACCGAGGTACCGATGTACAAGGTCGAGGAGCTGGTCCTCGGCACCAGCGTCACCGGCCCCGCCGTGATCGCCGGCGACACGACGACGATCCTGCTCGACGTCGGCGACGTCCTCAGCTGCGACGAGGAGGACAGCTTCCTGATCGCCGTCACCCCCGCCGGAACCCGCGCCGCGGAACCAGCCGGCACGAGCGCGGAGGCCGCCAAATGAGCACCGCCGCCAACGGGGCCCCCGCCCCCGCCGAGATCGACAACGTCACCTTCAGCGTGATGCTGAGGCGGCTGCAGAGCATCTCGCAGGAGATGGCGCAGGCGCTGGAGCGCAGCTCGGTCAGCGCGATCATCGCCCTCTGTCACGACTTCTCCTGCGTGATCTACGACGCCAAGGGGCGCCAGCTCTCGGTTCACGACCCGATCCCGGTGCACGTGACCGCGATGGAGCTGCAGATCGCGGCGATCGAGGAGATGTTCGGAGCCGACATCCGCGACGGCGACGCCTTCCTCGCCAACGACCCCTACAAAGGCAACACCCACGTTGGCGACATCGTCGTCGCCCGGCCGGTCTTCGTCGAGGGGATGCTCACCTTCTGGGTGATGATCAAGGCCCACCACGCCGACGTCGGCGCCTTCGAGCCGAGCTCCTGCACGACCGCCTCGCGCGACGTCTACCAGGAGGGGCTGCAGATCCCGCCGGTGCGGATCGTCGCCGGCGGCACGCCCCGCCACGACGTGCTCGAGCTGGTCTACGCGAACGTCCGCCTGCGCGACGTCGTCCAGGGGGACCTGCTGGCCCAGATCGGCGCCGCCGAGCGCGGCCACGCGCTGATCCTCGAGTTCTGCGAGGAGTTCGGCCTGGAGCGGGCGGAAGCGTACGCCGACCAGGTGATCGCCTACGCCTCGAAACGGATGAGCTCGCTGATCGAGTCGATTCCCGACGGCACCTACAGCGGCAACGGCTGGGTCGACACCGACGGCTACGACGCCCGCGACATCCCGGTCTCGGCCGAGGTCACGGTCAAGGGCGACCACGTCGTCGTCGACTTCGAGGCCGGTCCCGAGGCCGAGGGCGGCCTCAACGGCACCCACGCGACCTCGCTGGCGGCGGGCCGGATCCCGTTCCTCTTCCTCGCCGACCCCGACATCCCCCACAACCAGGGCTGCTTCGACCACATCGAGGTCAACGTCCCCGGCGGGACGATCGCCGAATCGCTGCATCCGGCCTCCACCTCCTGCGCGACGATGATCCCGACCGGGATGCTGCACGACTCGATCAACAAGGCCCTGGCGCCCGCGATCCCGGACCTGGTCGTGGCCGGCACCGCCCGCAGCAGCACCACGCCGCAGTTCTTCGGCTTCGACGAAGAGACCGGCGAGGAATGGGGGATGATGATCTTCAACTCCACCGGCGGCAGCGGCGCCTGCAAGGAGGCCGACGGCTGGCCCCTGATGGAGACGACCGGTGCGATGGGGGGGCAGAAATGCGTCTCGATCGAGCAGATGGAGTTGCTCTACCCGGTCCGGGTCGAGTACATGGAGATCGAGCCGGAGGCGGCCGGTTTCGGCGCCAGGATCGGCGGCCACGGCGTCCGCTTCACGCTGCGGCCGCTGCAGGGGCCGATGGAATGCATCACCTTCGGCGACGGCGTCGCCAACCCGCCGCACGGCGTCCTCGGCGGCACCGCCGCGATCGGCGGCGGCCACTTCGTCGAGGAGGCGGCGACCGGCAAGCGCTCCTACATCTCGGCTGCCGGCCGGGTGCGGGTCGCCAGGGGCGACACCTGGACCGCGGTCGCGACCGGCGGCGGCGGCTACGGCAGCCCGCTGGAGCGCGACGCTGAGCGGGTGCGGACGGAGGTTCGCGACGGGGTGATCAGCCGCGAGGTGGCCCACGACGTCTTCGGAGTCGTGCTCGGCGAGGGCGATGACCCGCCGCTCGACGCCGATGCGACCGCCGCCCGCCGGGCCGAGCTGGCCTCGACCGAGGTTCCGATCGTGCTGCCGCAGGGCCCGAGCGCGGCCAACTGGGTCGACGCCAACCTGCGCGAGGGCGACGTCTACCTCGAGAACCCGACGATCGCGTGAGCGCCGTCACGCCCGCAGCCAAGCTGGACCAGGTCACCTTCAGCGTCATGCTGCGGCGCCTGGAGAGCATCTCGCTGGAGATGACCCAGGCGCTGGAGCGCAGCGCCTGGAGCTCGATCATCGCCCTCTGCCACGACTTCTCCTGCGTGATCTACGACGCCAAGGGGCGCCAGCTCTCGGTCCACGACCCGATCCCGGCCCTGGTCACCTCGCTGGAGCTGGTGATCGACGCGATCGAGGAGTCCTTCGGCGAGGACATCCACGACGGCGACGCCTTCCTCGCCAACGACCCCTACAAAGGCAACACCCACGTCGGCGACCTGGTGATCGCGCGGCCGGTCTTCGTCGAGGGCCGGCTGCTGTTCTGGATGATGATCAAGGCGCACCACATGGACATCGGCGCCTTCGAGCCGGCCTCCTGCACGACCGCGGCCCGCGACGTCTATCAGGAGGGGCTGCAGATCCCGCCGCTGCGGCTGGTCTCCGACGACCGCATCCACCACGACGTGCTGGAGCTGATCCTCGCCAACGTGCGCCTGCGCCACCTGGTCGAAGGCGACCTGCTGGCCCAGCTCGGCTCGGCCGAGCGCGGCCGCCGGCTGATCCTCGAGTTCTGCGAGGAGTTCGGCGCCGAGATGGTCGAGGCCTACGCGGAGGAGGTGATCGCCTACTCGGACCGCCGCATGGGGGCCGTGATCGACTCCTTCCCCGACGGCTCCTACACCGGCTCGGGCTGGGTCGACTCCGACGGCTACTCGGTCAAGGACGTGCCGATCGAGGTGACGGTGACGATCGAGGGCGATCGTGTGGTGGTCGACTTCGACGGCACCGGCGCCCAGGCCGAGGGCGGCCTCAACGGCTCGGTGGCGACGACGCTGACGGCCGGCCGCGTCCCCTTTCTCTTCTTCGCCGACGCCGACATCCCCCACAACCAGGGCTGCCTCGACCACATCGAGGTGCGGGCGCCGAAAGGGACGATCGCCAACCCCGAGTTCCCGGCCTCGACCTCCTGCGCGACGATCGTGCCCTCGGGCATGCTGCAGGACGTCATCAACAAG
>JBFXEM010000114.1:0-6456 GCA_050180135.1 Solirubrobacterales bacterium
TACGCAAACCGATCTCCTTCGTCGGCCTACGGGGTTAGCTGTCGGGCTGGCGCTGAAGGAAGCTCGCGCCCCCACCTATGGCGGTGAGTTAGCCCCGAAAACGTGGTTCCCCCGCTCCCGTCCGCCCTGATGGCATCGGGGATTCGGCGTTCCGGTCTTTCGGACTGGCGGCAGTGTAGACCATCGCCCGGCGTTCTGCTCATAAAACGCAAACATTTGCTTGGTTTTCTTTGCTGCATCCCAGAATCCTGTCGGCAGCACGGCTGGTAGCTTGCCTTTTGGGATGGAACTTTCCGGCCGCAAAGCACTCCTAACCGGCGCCACCGGCGGCCTCGGGCGTGCGATCGCATTGGCGCTGGCCCGCCGCGGCGCCTCCGTTCTCCTCAGCGGCCGCAAGGCGGAGGCGCTGGAGGCGCTGGAAAGCGAGCTGCCGGGCAGCGGCCACGGCGTGCTCCCCGCCGACCTCGCCGAGGAGGGCGCCGCCGAGCGGCTCGCCGCCGAGGCGGGGGCGGTCGACGTGCTCGTCGCCAACGCCGGCCTGCCTGGCTCCGGGCGGATGGAGGACTTCAGCGCCGCCGAGGTCAAGCGCGCGCTGCGGGTCAACCTGGAGGCGCCGATGCTGCTCGCCCAGGCGCTCTACCCGGCGATGCTGGCCCAGGGCTCCGGCCATCTCGTCTTCGTCGCCTCGCTCTCCGGCAAGGCGCCGAGCCCGCACTCTTCGATCTACAACGCGACCAAGTTCGGCCTGCGCGGCTTCGCCCTGGGGCTGCGCGCCGATCTCAATCCGCAGGGCATCGGCGTCTCGATCGTCTCGCCCGGCTTCATCCGCGACGCCGGGATGTTCGCCGAGTCGGGGGCGAGTCCCCCGGCCGGGCTCGGCACCTCCACCCCGGAGGCGGTCGCGAGCGGGACCGTGCGGGCGATCGAGGCCGACAAGGTCGAGGTCGTCGTGGCGCCGATGCAGCAGCGCTTCCTCGCGCACTTCGGGCTCCTCAGCCCGGGGATCGCGGTGCGGACGGCGAGCAGCGCCGCCGGCCAGAAGGCCGCGGCTGAGGTTGCGGCAGGGCATTCGAAGGACAAGAGGTAAACCCCCCACTTGGAAGGAAATCCCCAGATATGAGCAGCGATTCGTTTGGCGCCCGTTCGACCCTCGCGGTGAGCGGGCGCGAGTATGAGGTCTTCCGCCTCGACGCCCTGCAGGAGCGCTTCGACGTCGCCCGCCTGCCGTACTCGATCAAGGTTCTGCTGGAGAACGTGCTGCGGCTCGAGGACGGGGTCTCCGTCAGCGCCGCCGACGTGGAGGCGATCGCCGGCTGGGACGCGGCGGCCACCCCCAGCGTCGAGATCCCCTTCGTCCCCGCCCGCGTTCTCATGCAGGACTTCACGGGCGTCCCCGCCGTCGTCGACCTGGCGGCGATGCGCGATGCGATGGAGGAGATCGGCGGCGACCCGTCGGCGATCAATCCGCTGGTCGACGTCGACCTCGTGATCGACCACTCGGTCCAGGTCGACGCCTTCGGCAACGACCGCGCCTTCGCCGTCAACGCCGCCCGCGACTTCGAGCGCAATCTCGAGCGCTACTCGTTCCTCAAATGGGGCCAGCAGTCCTTCGACAACTTCCGCGTGGTGCCGCCGGCGACCGGGATCTGCCACCAAGTCAACCTCGAGCACCTCGCCCAGGTCGTCTACAGCCGCGAGAACGGCGGCGTCCTGCAGGCCTACCCCGACACCCTGGTCGGTACCGACTCGCACACGACGATGGTCAACGGCCTCGGAGTGCTCGGTTGGGGCGTCGGCGGGATCGAGGCCGAGGCGGCGATGCTGGGCCAGCCGATCTCGATGCTGCTGCCGCAGGTGGTCGGGTTCAAGCTGACCGGTGAACTGCCCGAGGGCGCGACCGCGACCGACCTCGTCCTAACCGCGACCGAGATGCTGCGCGAGCGCGGCGTCGTCTCCAAGTTCGTCGAGTTCTACGGGCCCGGGATCGGCACCCTGGGGCTCGCCGACCGCGCCACGCTCGGCAACATGTCGCCCGAGTTCGGCTCGACCTGCGCGATTTTCCCGGTCGACGCCGAGACCCTGCGCTACCTCGACCTCACCGGCCGCCCAACCGCGACGATCGAGCTGGTCGACGCCTACGCGCGCGAGCAGGGGATGTTCCACGACGAGTCGACGCCCGACCCCGTCTTCTCCGACCTGATCGAGCTCGACCTCGGCGACGTCGTCCCCAGCATCGCCGGCCCGAAACGGCCGCAGGACCGGGTGCCGCTCTCAGAGTCCAAGCGGGCCTTCCTCGAGGCCATGCGGGAGTTCGCGCCCGGCGCGGCGGAACGGATGGGCGACGACCGCGACGAGGCGATCGAGGAGTCGTTCCCCGCCTCCGATCCGCCGGCCGAGGATCACGAGGGGGAGAACGGCAAGCCGCGCCCCGCCGTGACCGGCGCCCCGGTTGCGACGATCAACGGCTCGGGCGACGAGATCGCCGTACACCTCGCCGACGGCTCGGAGTTCGACCTCGACCACGGCCGCGTCGTGATCGCCGCGATCACCAGCTGCACCAATACCTCGAACCCGAGCGTGATGGTCGGCGCCGGCCTGCTCGCCCGCAACGCGGTCAAGAAGGGCCTCTCCCGCAAACCCTGGGTCAAGACCTCGCTGGCGCCCGGATCGACCGTCGTCACGGACTACCTCGAGCGCGCCGGCCTGACCGAGTACCTCGACGCGCTGCAGTTCAACCTGGTCGGCTACGGCTGCACCACCTGCATCGGCAACTCCGGCCCGCTCGACGAGGAGATCTCGGCCGCGGTCGCCGAGAAGGACCTGGCGGTCTGCGCGGTGCTCTCCGGCAACCGCAACTTCGAGGGCCGGATCAACCAGGACGTCAAGGCCAACTACCTGGCCAGCCCACCGCTGGTGGTCGCCTACGCGCTGGCCGGGCGGATGGACATCGACCTCGCCACCGAGCCGCTCGGCGAGGGCTCCGACGGCCCCGTGTACCTGAAGGACATCTGGCCCTCGGCGGAGGAGATCAAGCAGGTCGTCGGCGCCTCGGTCGCGGCCGAGATGTTCGCCAGCAACTACGCCAGCGTCTTCTCCGGCGACGAGGAATGGAACGCGGTCGAGGTCCCGGCCGGCGACCGCTACACCTGGCCCGACTCGACTTACGTGCGCCAGCCGAGCTTCTTCCAGGCGATGCCGGCCGATCCGCCCGGGGTCGAGCCGATCGCCGGCGCTCGGGCCCTGGCGCTGCTCGGCGACTCGATCACCACCGACCACATCTCGCCCGCCGGCGCGATCAAACGCGACGGCCCGGCCGGCCGCTGGCTGGTCGAGCAGGGGGTCGAGCCGGGTGAATTCAACTCCTACGGCGCCCGTCGCGGCAACCACGAGGTGATGATCCGCGGCACCTTCGCCAACATCCGCCTGCGCAACCAGCTGGTCGAGAAAGCCGGCGGCTACACCCGCCACTTCCCCGACGGCGAGGAGACCTCGATCTACGAGGCGGCGATGCGCTACGCCGACGAAGGCGTGCCGCTGGTGGTCCTGGCCGGCAAGGAGTATGGCTCCGGCTCTTCCCGCGACTGGGCGGCGAAGGGAACCAAACTGCTCGGCGTCCGCGCCGTGATCGCCGAGAGCTTCGAGCGCATCCACCGCTCCAACCTGATCGGGATGGGCGTGCTGCCGCTGCAGTTCGCCGACGGCGAGAGCGCCGCCAGCCTCGGCCTGAACGGCCAGGAGCGCTTCGACTTCGGTGACCTCGAGGAAGGGAAGGCGAAGACGGTCCAGGTGACCGCGCGGGCCGACGACGGCACCGAGACCCAGTTCACGGCCACGGTGCGGCTGGATACCCCGAACGAGGTGACTTACTTCCAGAACGGGGGGATCTTGCAGACGGTGTTGAGGAATCTCAAAGGCTGAGGTCTCGCCGAACCTCGGGCCGCGGCGCTCCCCCTCGACCTCGGGCCGGGAGGGACGGTGGGGGTGTCCTCCTAGCTTCGCTGGATTTTTCGCCCCGAACAACAGGAAGCTCTCGAGGACGGACAAGCGAAAAATTAACGCCGCTCGTACGGAGGACACCCCCACCGTCCCTCGCGAACTGGGATCAGGTTGAGCTGACGGATCAGGGTTCAAACGAATCAAAGAGATGGCCCAGGGTTCAGACGAATCAAAGAGATCGCCCAGGGCTCAGACCTCTGCAAGAGAAGAGATCGCCCCAGGGACGGGGGGCTAACTCGTGAGGTCGCAGTTGACCGCGCTATACGGGGTCAATCGCGACCTCACGGATCACCAGCACCCCCCGAACCCTTGGGAGCTATCCCAAAGCAGAGGACTGAACCCTGAGATCTATAGAGAGATGCGGGCGAACGAACCCTGGGAGCTATCTAGAGAGATCAGCGACCGAACCCTGGGAGCTATCTGGCTAGACGAACGAGCTCTGGAGCTAAAGAAGAATTCGGGAGGTTTTGAGGGGAGGGGTTGGGGGTCTCTCGCGCGCAGCGGCGTCAAATTTTCGCTTGCCCGTCCCAGAGAGCTTCCCCTTCTCCCCGGGCGAAAAATCCAGCGAGCACGAGAGACCCGCAACCCCTCACGCCAAACCCCCCGTACCACGCCGCCGCCGCTCCAGCGAGCACGAGAGACCCCCAACCCCTCTCTCCCAACCCCCCGAACAACGAATCCGCTCAGGGCGCAGCGGGGCCGCGGGAGGCAGGGGGGTCCGCGCGACCCTCACTGCACCAGCGCGCCGGTAGCCAGGGAGGGATGCCGACGCCTAGCCGTTCCAGCGGGCGGGACTGCCCGCATCGGAACGTCGAGAATTAGCTATACCGCTTGTCCTCTGTCCGGTCAAGCGGAATGGATCGCTTTAGGTACGTTCAGGTGCAGTCCCCGGGTGCTCGACCCCCCGAGCGTCGGGGGAGGCGACGCCCCATCCCTTGCGCTCGATCAGTTCGATCCCGATCACGCTGCCGACCGGACCGACGGGGGTCAGGGTCGCTGCCAGCAGGGTGTATGGCGCCTCGTGGCGGACCGCCGCGATCCAGATCACGACGCAGAGCGCGATGAAGCCGAGGCCGTGCGCCCACCCGAACAGCATCGTCTCGGTTTCGAAGCCCGGTGCCAGCCAGAACAGGAGTAGGCCGGCGAAGATCGCCAGCTCGACCCAGGAGAAGCGCTTGACCCAGACGAACAGCTTGCCCGGCACGGGCTTTTCGAAGGGGCGCCCGGCCATTCGGGGTCAGGTCCCTGGAGTCAGCGCGGTGAGGACGATCCGTTCCTGCTCACGCGCGTGCGCTCCGGAGTAACCCTCGCCCGGGCTGGCGCGGCCGGGGCGGCCGATGTAGGTGAGGTCGACCCCCTCGGGCAGCACCTCCGGCATCCGCCGCGACATCACCTTCCAGGCGCCCATGTTCCGCGGCTCCTCCTGGACCCAGGCGATCTCCTTCAGGTTCGGGTATTCGCCGATGATCCGGGCCAGCTGCTGCTGCGCGAACGGGTAGAGCATCTCGACCCGGGCGATCGCCACGTTCTCGGCCTCGGCGCGGCGCTCGGAGGCGTCGATGTCGTAGTAGACCTTGCCGGTGCAGAGGACCAGGCGCTCGACCTTCTCGCGGCGGCCCTCGGCGGTCGGGTCGTCGAGCGTGTACATGAACTCGCCCCCGGTCAGCTCGTCGAGGCTGGCGGCGGCGCGGTCGAGGCGCAGCAGCCCCTTCGGGGTGAAGACGATCAGTGGCCGCGGCTTGCGGATCAGCGCCTGGCGGCGCAGCAGGTGGAAGTACTGGGCGGCGGTGGTCGGGTTGGCGATGCGGATGTTGCCCTCGGCGCCGAGGGCGAGGAAGCGCTCGATGCGGGCGCTGGAGTGCTCTGGGCCCGAGCCCTCGTAGCCGTGTGGGAGCAGCAGCGTCAGGCGGCTGGTCTGCCCCCACTTCGCCTCGCCGGAGACGATGAAGCTGTCGATGATCACCTGGGCGGCGTTGGAGAAGTCGCCGAACTGCGCCTCCCAGAGGATCAGCGCGCTCGGGTTCGCCGCCGAGTAGCCGTACTCGAAGCCGAGGCAGGCGATCTCCGAGAGCGGGCTGTTGTGCAGCTCGAACGGCGCCCTCGCCCCGGGCAGGTTCTGCATCGGCGTGTACTTGAGGCCGGTGTTCTCGTCGTGGAGGACGAGGTGGCGATGGGAGAAGGTGCCGCGCTCGGAGTCCTGGCCGGTGAGGCGGATGTGGACGCCGTCGGTCAACAGCGAGGAGAAAGCCAGCGCCTCGGCCTGGCCGAAGTCGATGCCGCCGCTCTCGATCGCCTCGGTGCGCCGCGAGAGCGGGCGCCGCAGCTTGCGGTGGACGTTGAATCCCTCCGGGGTCTGCAGCAGCTCCTCGTTGAGCGCCCGCAGCTTGTCGGCCGCGACCGAGGTGTCGACCGGCGGGCTGGCGGTGCGGTCGAGCTCGCCGGTGCCGGTGGTCACCGTCG
>JBFXEM010000115.1:0-6450 GCA_050180135.1 Solirubrobacterales bacterium
AGCGGCCGCGCCGAGAGCCGTTCGATCTCGGCGCTGACCTTGGGGTCGGCGAAACGGGCCAGGTTGGTGCTGTTGGTCGGGTAGATCGCCGCTTCGGAGAACATCGGTTCGAAGAAGGTGTTCGGGTGCGGGTAGTCCTGGAACCAGCTGGCCCAGCCGATGTCGAGGTCGGGCGTCGATTCGTTGCCGATCACGGCGAAGTAGTTGTCGGCGTTGATGATTTTCAGGGTCGTGTCGAAGCCGATTTCGTCGAGCACGTCATCGAGGTATTCGCCGGCTTCGTTGTTGGGCGACTCGGTGTCGGTCCAGACCGTGATCTCCTTGTCGGCCGGGTCGGCTTCGCGGATCAGCTCTTTCGCCTTGGCGAGGTCGTAGGGATAGAGGTCGAGCTCCTCGTAACCCGGCATCCCCGGCGGCAGCACCTGCTGGCCGGCGGCGAGCTGGCCAGCGTAGATCCGTTCCAGCGCTTCGGAGTTGAGCGCGTGGTTGACCGCCTGGCGGACCTGGGGATCGTCGAACGGCGCCGCCTGCGTGTTCATCCAGAAGAAGTAGGTGCTCTCGGTCGACTCGACCCGGAACTGGCTGCCGTCGAACTCGTCCTTGACGGCCGCGTAGCGGTCGGCCGGCGGCGGGTTGCCCATCCAGTCGAAGGTCCCCTGTTCGACGTCGTCGACCTGGGTCGAGGGGTTGCGGATCACCGTCACCTCGATCCGGTCCATGTGGCCGTCGGGGACGTCGGGAATCAGCTTGCCGTTGGCCTTGGCCCACTGCGGGTTGCGCGCGTAGTCCCAGCCTTTGCCGGGAGCGGAGCGGACGATCTCGTAGGGGCCGGTGGCGGGCGGCGGGTTGGCGGTCAGGTCCTGGTTCGGGGTGCCGGCGGGGACGAGGGCGACGAACGGCAGCGCCAGCTCGTTGGCGAAGGTGCCGCTGGGGGCGATGAGGTCGATCGTGATCTTGCCGGTCTTGTCGTCGGCCTCGATCCCGGGGATCCCACCCTGCTTGGTCTTCGCGAACGCTTCGGCGCCGACGATCCCGGAGTAGTAGTAGGTGCCGCTGGAGTTGAGCCGGAAGAGCCGTTCGACCGTGTAGGGGAAGTCGGAGGCCTTGACCGCGGTGCCGTCGGAGTACTTGAGCCCCTTGCGCAGGGTCAGGGTGTAGGTCTTGCCGCCGTTGCTGACCTCGGGCAGCGCCTCGGCCAGGCCGGGGACGACCTTGCTGCCGGCCTTGCCGCTCTCGTGCGCGTAGGTGAGCAGCGGCAGGTAAGTGTTCCACAGCGCCGTCCAGCCTTCGGCCGTGTGCGAGAGCGCCGGGTCCATGTAGTCGGGGAAGGCGGAGAAGGTCGCTTTCATCGTCCCGTCCCCGCGCCCGGAGGAGCCGGAGCTACCGCAGCCGGCAGCGGCCAGGCCAAGTGCGAGCGCGGCGAGCAGGACGAAAAGCGCGGTTCGGCGCATCACGTCGGACCCGGATCGGCAGGTGGCGGTCGCGACTTGAGCCCTGCGGGATCGCGCCCAGGCCCGGAGCGCTACTTTTGACCCTGGTGTGAACGATTACCGCCCCACCCACGAGGCGCTTGCCTACCGTCGCGGCGACGGCTTCCTGGCAATGTGCACGTGCGGCTGGATCGGCCGCGAGCGCCTCGACCGGCGCGCCGCCACGCGCGACGCGCGCGAACACGAGGAACGGGCGCCGATTCGCGAGGCCCGCCGCCTGGCCCAGAGCGCCGAGCAGGAGTAGGCGTGGCCGAGTTGCCCGAGCACGTCGCCCGCAACCGCGCGGCCTGGAACGAGCTGGCCGCCGAGTACGAGCCCGACGGCCGCCGCAACTGGGGCCAGGAGGAGCCGACCTGGGGAATCTGGAGCGTGCCCGAGAGCCAGCTCGGCGTGCTGCCGGCGCAGCTGCAGGGCCGCGACGCGATCGAGCTCGGCTGCGGGACCGCCTACGTCAGCGCCTGGCTGGCGCGCCGCGGCGCCCGCCCGGTCGGGATCGACAACAGCGAAGCGCAGCTGGCGACGGCGCGGGCGCTGCAGGCCGAGTTCGGCCTCGAGTTCCCGCTCCTGCACGGCAACGCCGAGCGCGTCCCATTCCCCGACGCCAGCTTCGACCTGGCGATCTCCGAGTACGGCGCCAGCATCTGGTGCGACCCCTACGAGTGGATCCCCGAGGCCGCGCGGCTGCTGCGGCCCGGCGGCGAGCTGGTCTTCATGGTCGGCGGCGTCCTCGCCCTGCTCTGCGACCCCGACGAAGGCGAGGAGGTGCCGGCCGGCGACCGTCTCCGGCGCCCCTACTTCGACCTGCACCGGATCGAGTGGGCGGGCGAGGACGCGGTCGAATTCCGCCTCAACCACGGCGACATGATCGCCCTCCTGCGCGCCAACGGGTTCGAGCTCGAGCAGCTGCTCGAGGTGCGCCCGCCAGAGGGCTCGACCACCCGCTATCCCTACGTCAGCCTCGAGTGGGCTAGACGGTGGCCCTGCGAGGAGATCTGGCGGGCGCGGAAGCGCGGCTGACCGCTTTGCGCGCCGGCGGTCTGCGGGCCGGCTTGCGCCCTCCCAGCTCGATCATCTCTTCGGCGCCGACGCGGGCGACGTGGGTGAGGCCGCCGAGCACCAGCAGGAGGAAACCGCGCCCGGGGGAGCCGAGCACCGCGGCCAGGAAGGCGACGGCCATCAGGCAGTAGAAGAGCCGGGTCAGCGCCTCGGCGATGCCGCGCAGGCGCTCTGGCGAGGTAGTCTTCACAGCCCCGGATTCGCCGTCGCGGCGCCGATCCCTTGGCGCGCGGCTAGGCGGGGCAGCCGGAGGCGCCCGGGGGCGGTGAGCCGGCGCTCGAGAAGTAGAAGCATTCGCCGCCGACCGGGCGGAAGAAGAGGACCGGGATCCGGTTCGGGGCGATCGGGCCGTAGATCGTGCCTTCGTTGTCGTAGCCGTAGAGCTGCTGGCCCGCCCACTTGATGTCGAGGAACTTGTGGGTTTCGAAGGTGCCCTGGACGTAGGCGTGGCTGTCGGAGGAGTAGTGCATGTTGCCGACGGTGCCGTTGCCGACCCAGACCGGCCAGAAGCAGGTGTCCGGGGCGCCGCGGATGCAGCCGCTGACGCCGTACTCGGCGATTTCGTATTCCATTTCCAGGCCCGGCACGCCCTGGTAGCTCTTCGCCAGCAG
The DNA here is from genome assembly GCA_050180135.1 of Solirubrobacterales bacterium. Taxonomy (GTDB): domain Bacteria; phylum Actinomycetota; class Thermoleophilia; order Solirubrobacterales; family 70-9; genus VAYN01. The sequence continues at coordinate 3,158 of JBFXEM010000115.1, forward strand.
CCGCTCGCTGAAGCCGGCCTGTTCGAGGATCGCTTCGCCGGGCAGCTGGCCCGAGCGCGGGGTCGGGGCGTTGCGCAGGTCTTCGAGCTGAGGGGTGCCGACGACCAGCCAGTCGGAGTAGGGGATCGCCGGCGTGTTTTCGGTCGTGATCGCGTCGGTGCTCTGGCCGGGGTGGGTGGCCGAGGCCCATTCGTTGGCTTCCGCGTCGTATTCGAAGCCGTTGTTTTCGAGGAACCAGGACCACGGCTGGGCGCCTTCGGCCTCCGCTTCGACCGCCCACATCTGACCCTTGGCGAGTTCGAGCGCGGTCCCGGCGGGAACCAGGGTCGGCATCAGGGCGGGCATCGCGGCAGCGTCGCGGGAGAGCTTTTCGACGTCTTCTTCGATCGTCGGGGCCGGCACCCCGGTCAGCGCCCAGAAGCCCGGCGCCATCGCCAGCGCCTCGGAGTAGGAGATGATCCAGCTGGCCGCGACCGAGACCGCCCGTGAGGACTGGGCGTTCGTGTAGAAGGCCTGGGCGGGGTTGGAGGTGGTGACCTGGGAGGCGACCTGGATCAGGCCCTGCTGGCCGGCGGTCGGCCCGGGGATCGCTTCGCCGCCGATCGCCTCCGCGAAGGTGTTGATTTCAGCCGCCTTTTCGACCAGCGTGCCTTCGAGGCTGTCGACCCAGCCGCCGCGGCCGAGCAGCCGCTGGCTGACTTCCTCGCAGGCGGGGGTGGCCGGCGCTTCGGTGCCGAAGCAGCCGCGTTCGGCGGCCAGGCGGGCGGTTGTGTGCAGCGTGTCCTCGGCGCTTTCCAGGACCGAGGCCTTCGGCTCCTGCAGCGCCGCCAACACGCTGTAGGTCTCGACCTTGCTTTCCTGCTTGAGTTCTTCGAGGCCGCGTTCGACCACCGAGAGGCTCTGCTCGATCTGCTGCAGCTGCACGTCGATCTGTTCGATTTCGGCCTTGGTCGCGGCGTTGCTCCCGACCCCGGCGAGGGTTTTGACCGCGTTGGCGAACTGCAGGACCTGGGTGGCTTTGCCCAGCACCGAGAAGAAGCCGGCGCCTTTGGAGACCGCGCCCGCGACCTCTTCGAGGTCGCCGCCCGCTTCGGCGCCGACGGCGGAGACCTGCGCCCAGTGGACGCCGATCCGCGGCGGCGCGTCGTGCGCGAACGAGCGCCGCGCCCTGCGCTTGCCGAGCTGGCGCGCCATGCGCCGGCTGAAGCGTTCGTAGCCGCCGACCGCGTTCGCCGCGGCCAGGTAGCGGCGCCCGTCGAACTGCGCGTTGCCGCGCCCGCCGAGGCCGATCACGTAGCGGTCCGGCAGCCGCAGGAAGCGCTTCGCGAGCCGCTCCGCCCGCGCCGGCGAGGCGTCGGGGTGCGAGCGCAGATAGCGATCCACCAGCGTCGTCACCGAGTCGACGTGGACGGTCTCGGGCCATCCGTAGCGGCGCACCACCGCCGACATCGTCCCGTCGAAGACCTTCTTCCCGATCCGGCCGCCGGAGACCGTGACCCGGAAGTCCCGCGGCGCCTGTTTCCGCGGCCAAGCGATCGCGATCCCCTCCGAACCGCTCCGCGTCCGCGCGAGGACCTTGCCGGCGGAGCGAACGACGACCCGCGCGTCCCGCACCGGCAGGGCCTTGTAGCCGCCGGAGGCGAGGACGCTGACGACTATCGCCCGTCCCGGCTGCGCGGCCGCGGGCGCCTTCGCGGCAGCCAGCGGAACCGCGAAAAAGAGCAGGGAAGCCACTGGGAGCAGGGCGAGCGGGAGCCGTTTCGCGAGCGTCACCGCGCCTGTATCGGTCCCACCCCCTGCCGCCTTTAGGAAGGAATCCCGATCCGCGAGATCGCCTGTGTCGAGTTCCTCAACCAGTGGTTGAGGAACTCGACACGCCACGGCTAGGCCGGCGCTGATCCGGACATGGAGTCGTTGGCGGCGGCGAGCGCCGGCTCCAGTTCGCCGAGGGCGTCGAGGTAGCGGCCCGCCCAGGCGATCGCCACTCCCGGGGCGGGGCCGGCGTCCCCCGGCATGCGTTCGAGCGCGAGCGGCCGCGAGGCCTGCCTCGCCACCGGCGGTGGCGCCGGGGCGGCCGCGTTCACCGCGGCGGCCAGCTCCGTGTACCAGCCGCAGATCGCGTCGCGCTCGGCTTCGAGGGCGGCGCGCTCGCGCTCGACCCGGGGCAGCTCGGCGCCGAGCGGGCTGACCCGGGCCAGGACTTCGCGGTGGCTGAGCAGGTCGGCGACCTGACGCAGCCGGCGCGCCCCCGCCATCAGCACCGTCAGCTCCTCGATCGGGGCGTTGGCACCGCTGCGGTCGGAGAGGTAGTCGCGGATGTTCGCGTCGAGGATCTGGCTCGAGGCGAAGGCTTCTCGTGCCAGCGACGGCGGCATGGCGACGCCGCCGAGCAGCGCCGCCAGGGTCGCGTCGAGGAAGGCGGCGGAGCGCTCGTAGGCCGACCCGATCGCTTCCCGCAGCACTGCGGTCGCACCGCGGGGCCAGAGCAGGGCTCCGACCACCAGGCTAACGCCGGCGCCGATCGCGACGTCCTCGATCCGCGCCAGCCCGACTTCCCACCCGGTCGGCTCGAGGAGGTTGAAGAGGATCAGGACAACCACCGAGAAGCCCGCCTGCCCGGCGGCGAAGGAGACCGCGCGGGGCGAGTAGGCGGCGAGCAGGGTCGCGAACGGCAGCAGCACCCAGAGCGCCGCTTCGCTGCTGTCCACGGCGACCACGAGCAGGCCGCCGACGACGATCCCGGCCAGGGAGCCGAGTAGGGCGAAGGCGATCGTCGAGCTGGTCGCGAGGGCGCTGGAGCGCAGCACGGACATCGTGCCGAGCACGACCCAGAAGGCATGCTCGAGGTCGGCGAGCTGGGCGATCAGGACCGCCAGCGCCAGCCCCAGCGCCGCCCGCAGGCTGTTGCGCAGCCAGACCGAGTGCATGCTGGCGTGGGCGCGGGCGACGCGGCCGGCGGCCTCGACCCGGTCGCGCGCCAGCTCCAGCGAGCTGTCGACCCGCGCCCCCAGCGCCCGCTGGGCCGTCTCGGCGATCTCCGTGCTCGCGTAGGCCAGCAGGCGCAGGCGGAAGACCTCGTCGAGCTCCCGCGCCGCCTCCCTCTCGGCAGCCGGCCCCTGCTCGGTGAGGCTGCCGACGTGGGCGAGGGCGACGCGGCCGAGGTCGGCGTGGGCGCTGCGCAGCGGCTCGAGGCCCGGCTCGCCGGGGACGCCGCAGCGCAGCCAGCCGGCGCAGCGGCGCAGCACCGCCGGCACCTCCACCTCGATCCGCTCCCGCTCGGCGGCGAAGGGCGC
>JBFXEM010000116.1:0-6450 GCA_050180135.1 Solirubrobacterales bacterium
TGCGAGCTGATCTGCAGCCGGCTCGAGCCCGTGCTCGGCGGGGGTTGCATGACCGAATGGGTCGCCAAGTCGAAGGCACAGATGCCCGAGGTGCGGATGGACATCCAGACCGAGACCCTGCGCAGTGCCGCCTGGGTGACCGCCTCGCCGCTGGGCGAGGACTGCGCCCGCGTCGTCTTCCACCTCCGTCCCGGCCGCACAGACGACCGCCGCCGCCGCACTCCGCAGGGGTGGGGCAGCCACGCCGACCCCTCGCAACGGCCCGACCTGCAGATCTCGACCCTGGGCCGGTTCCGGGTCGAGGGCGCCGCCGGCCCGATCAACGGCGACTGGCTTGGGCAGCGCCCAGGACAGCTGCTCAAGTACCTGATCTGCGAACGCCGGCGGGTTGTCACCAGCGACCAGATCGGTGAGGTCCTCTGGCCCGAGGCCGGCCCGCAGGAGAGCAGCAGCCGCCTGCGCTACAACGTCCACGCGCTGCGCGACAAGCTCGAGCCGGGTCGCGAGCGGGGCTCCCCCGCCCGCTTCGTCCTCGCCCGCCGCGGCGGCTACCTGCTCGACACCGGCGACGTCTGGCTCGACGCCGACCGCTTCGAGGTCGACGCGCTCGCCGGCCTCGCCGCCCGCGAGCAGTGGATGAGCGAGGCGGCCGCGGTCCACCTCGCCGACGCGATCGGCCTCTACAGGGGCGAGTTCCTCGCCGGCGACCCCTACCTCGACTGGGCGATCCCCGAGCGCGAGCGGCTGCACCAGCTCGCCTGCCGGGCGCTGCGGGCCCGGGTCGAGATCGCGATCGAGACCGGCGAGCTGGAGCCAGGGGCCGGCCAGGCCCGCCGCCTGGCCGAGATGGAGCCCTTCGACTCCGACACCCAGCGGTTGCTGATCGAGATCTGCCTGCGCCAGGGCCGGCGCAGCGAGGCACACCGCCGCTTCACGCTGTTCGCCAAGAAGCTGGCGCAGGAGTTCGGCCGCCAGCCGGACTTCGGCCTGGCCGACGTCGAGCGCTCGCTGGCCACCGAAGATTCGTCCGGCGTCCCCGATCGCGGATAGGGTCGAACGGTCCAGTCCACCCTTCAGATCGGGGATTCCTGAATATGGCTTACGAAATGCAGCTCCGCGGGACCCAGAGCGAGGTGAAGGTCCGCAGCCCCTGGGCAGCCGCCCTGCTGCCGATCATCACCCTCGGCATCTACCACCTGGTCTGGTGGTACAAGATCAACAAGGAGCTCAAGCAGTTCGGCGAGGCGAAGGGGCACGACCTCGGTCGCAACCCGACCAACTCGGTCCTGGCGCTGTTCCCCGGCGGGATCATCATCATCCCGGCGCTGATCACCTACTGGAACGGCACCAAGCGGATCATGGGCGCCGCCCGCCTCGCCGGCAAGGAGCCGGTCAGCGGCTGGATCTCGATCATCCTCTACATCCTGATCGCCCCCGCCTTCTGGGCCTACCTGCAGGTCGCGCTCAACCACATCTGGGAACAGGAAGCCGAAGCGCTCCCGGGCCACGAGGCGCCGCCGGCGCATGACGACATGCCGCCGCCGCTGCCGCCGCAGGACCCGCCCGCGCAGGCGTAGCTATCCGGCGAGGAAGCGCTCGACGTCGGCGGCTTCGGCGTCGAGCGCTTTCATCGCCTTCTTCGTCACCTTCTCCAGCGGCTCGACCCCGACCTTGCCGCGCTGAAAGCGCCAGGTGGCGACGGCGCGGCCGCCGACCAGGGCAAAGGGCCGGAAGATGCCGTTGTTGGTGACCAGGTACTTGTGGGGGCCGATGATCTCCGCCCGCGAGGTCCAACCGAGCAGCACCGGGTCGAAGGCCCCGAGCAGCATCGGCTCCGGCAGCGGTGCCGGCGGAACCCGCTTCGCGAGGTCGACGAGCCCATCCTCGCGCTCGGTCAGCTGGGGGGCGATCGCGTCGAGGCCGGCGCGCGAGTCGCGCAGCGGCAGGCCGGCCCAGCGGGCGAGGTCGCGGTCGTCGGCCGGGCCGTGCCCAACCAGGTAGCGGCGCGCCAGCTCCGCCAGCGCCCGCTCGCGGTCGACCTTCGGCTGGGGCCCAAGCCAGTCGCGGGTGAGGGCGAAGGCGTGCTCGCTGCCGACCATCGGTCCCCGCACCGCGATCCCCCGTAGCGCCGCCAGGAAGAGCAGGTGGACCAGCGCCTGACCCTCGACCGGCAGGTCGGCGCCCTGCAGCCGCTCGCGCAGCTGCGCGCGGGACAGCGGCCCCTCCTCTACCAGCGCCCGCTCGATCGTCTCGACCGCTCGCTCCGCCTCGGCCGGGCTCACGCCCTCCTGGGCGAGTCGCCGCGTAACCGCGCTCAGCAGCGGCGTCGTCGTCAGCGCCTGCAGCCACGGGTAGTCCTCGCTGCGAACCAGATGCAGGGTGCCGCGGTTGAGCCAGGTGATCAGCAGCGAGCGCCGCTCGCTGAGCTCGCGGTCGACGTCGCTGGCGGCGAGACCTTCGGTCCGCGCCCGCACCGCCAGCCGCGCCCCGCGTGGGTCCTGCGCCTGCACCGCCAGCAACCGATTCGCCACCGCGACCGGGTCCGCCAGCCGGGCTCCCGCCAGCCCCTGCGCGGCCAGTCTCTGGGCGATCGGCATCAAAGCCGCCGGAGGGGTCCGCCGGCGCTACTCGCGACGCTTGCGCTTGCGGGGAGGCTCTCCGCCGCTGCCGTTGCCGTTGGGGGGCTGGGGGGCGTCAGAGGGATCGATCTCCTCGGAGTCGACGTCGATCGCGTCGGGGTCCTTGGGTTCCAGTTCCTCGGCGGCTTTCTGACCCGCGGTTGGCCAGGGGATCGCTTTGCCGGCGGCCCAGGCGGGGGGTTTGCCGGAGGGGATGATGCCGAGGAGGAGGACGCCGACGTAGATGAACCAGATGAAGGTGAGCGGCGAGAAGCCGATCAGGGAGGCGAAGCCGACTGCCATCCCGAGCGAGCCCCAGAAGCGCGAGAGCAGGCCGGTGCGCATCGCCCACAGGCCCGTGTAGAGCAGACCGATCACCAGCGAGAGGCCGCCGGCCAGGCCGGCGAACTGGCCGATCTTCAGCAGCGTCGAGTCTTTGATCGCGTTGGAGGCGGTCTCTTCCTCGGTCTTTTTCGCTTCGCAGGCGGCGAGCGGCGTCTGGCCGGCGCTGGGCTCGAATTCTTCGGCGAACTCCTTCGCGCTCTTTCCGTCTTTGTCGTCGTCGCATTCTTCCCTGGCTTCGGCCGGGGTCAGCGTCGACTTGGCGTTGCCGTCGAGGTAGCTGTTCGCCGCTTCCTGGGTGCCGCCGGAGATCAGCGGTGCCGAGAGGCCGAGCAGCAGCGGCCCCAGCACGACCAGGCCGACCATCTGGTTTTTGACCCGCGGGCTGCGGACCTGGGCGGCGCGGAAGAGGAAGAAGAGCGGCGCCGTCAGCAGCAGGTAGCCGATGCAGGTGGCCGCACCGGCGAGCCAGACCGTGGAGGCGTTTTCGTGCGCTTCTTCGAGGCTTTCGAAGTTGGCATCGCCGCCGAGCGAGCTCTGCAGGAGGATGAATCCGAGCAGCGCCAGCAGGCCGCCGAGGACGGCCGCGACTCCGACCCGGGAGGACCAATGACGCTCGCGCGCCAGAATCGCCGTCGTGTCCACGGGCCGTACGCTATCGGGCATGAGCGATGCACAGCACACCCCCGTGGTTCCACTCGAGGCCGGCGCCGGTCCCGACAACCCCCCCTGCCCCGCCTGCGGCGAGCCGCTGTTCGGCTGGCTCGCCCCCCAGCCCGGCCTCGACGGGCCGGTCAGCCGCTGCGAGAGCTGCGGGCTCGGCGTCGTCGGCGCCGACGCCGATCCCGAAGAGGCCCTGCACCAACTCGACCGCCTGCGGGACGGCGAGTGGTTGCGGATCGCCAACCGCGACAGCTTCGCCGGCGCCCTCGGCAGCGCCGGCTGGGCTGGGCTCGTTCCCGGCAGCCGCTACCTGTTCACGCTCGAGTCGATCAGGCGCCTGATCGCCCGCCGCGACCAGGTCGTCGTCGCCGCCCGCTGGCAGCCGGGCGCCGGCCTCGCCTCGACCTGGCAGACGATGCTCAACAGCGTCACCTTCGGCCACAACGTTGCCCTCGCCGCGCTCGGCGACAGCGCCCTCGCGGTCCCCGCCAAGAAGCCATGGCAGCGCAGGATCGACGCCCTCGCCAGCGTCGTGCTGGCGATCCCGGCGCTGCTCATCGCGCTCCCGGTCGAGCTCGCCGGCGGCGCCTTCCGCCGTGGCGCCGTGATCCGGCTGAAAACGCAGCTGCTCTAGCGGTCCTCTGAGGTCGCCGCGCAAGCAGTTCAAGGACGCAGGCGGCACCGTGTGCTCCGCACACAAGCCGCCGAGGAACTCGCGCTGCGCGCTCGCGCCGCTCCCTTCGGTCGCTGAATGCGCCGGCCCGGTGCCCTCAGGAGAGGCCTTCGCGCGCCTCGCGCACGAGGGTCACGGCCTCGGGGAAGAGGACGCGGATCGCGTCGCGCACCTGCATCGCCTGCTCGTCGGCGTTGCCGGTCAGCTCCAGGCGGCCGATCGAGGCGACGGTCATCTCGACCGCGAGCTTGATCGCGTTGTCGGCCCAGGCGACGCGCTGGGAAGACTGCATCTGCTCCGAGAGCTCCTCCATGCGCTGGCGGAACTCGTCGGGGTCGCCGAACAGGTTGAAGGGGCTGCCCTCCATGCCCCCATCAAAGCAAACCCGGCACTTCGAGGGTCGGGATTTGGCTCTTTCTGCGCGTCAACCGCGCGCTGTGACGGCCTAGCTTCGAAACTATGGCGAAGCGACAGACCGAGCGGGGAGAGTCGAGAATCGAGCGCGGGGCCGCGAGCGTGGAGCAGGTGGGATTGGTGGCTCTCGTGGCGGTATTGATCGTGGGCGTGGTGGCGGCTGTGGTGGCCGGTGGCGAGATCAAGGCGGGGCGGGACCTGGCCGGGACGATCGGCAAGCGACTGGTCTGCGGGCCGCGGTTGCCGGACGCCTGCCGACATCACCCGCTGGTGCCGGCGTACGGATGGCCGCTGGCGCGGCTGGTGCGAGCGCTCGCCCCTCCCCCGCTCGCCCGTCTGGGAGCCTCAGGCCTGCCCCTGGTCCCGGTCGACTTCCGCCGCTGCCGGCGCGAGAGTTGCGCGGTCGCCGCCGGTCCCCATCTGACCGCGTCCAACCGGCGCACGACCGCCTTCACCGCCGTAGTCGACCGCCGCGACTCAGCCGGCTGGATCGAAGTGACCTACTGGCTCTACCGGCCAACGCTGGGGTGGGAGCGCCTCGTCCGCCACGCCGGTGACGCCGACGTCGCGGCGGCGTCGGGAACCGACGTGCTGGAAAAGGACGACCCCGCCCTGGTCCCACTCGAGACCCTGTCCGGCCGCAACCACTACGAGTTCCCCGCCGACGAAGCGCCGCCGTGGCAGTGGCACGTCGAGGGCCGCTATCCCGGCTGGTCGAGCTAACCGCGTTCGCCGCAGGCCGAGACCCATCGAAGCCGTCTCAATCGAGCAAGAGGTGGTCCTCGGCGATACTGGGTCGATGCCGAAGCCACTGATCGAGTTCCCGGCCGACGATCCGGAGCGGGCGCTGCGCTTTTGGGGCGGCGTGCTCGGGGTCGAGCTGGCGACTAGGGACGCGGAGGCGGGCCAGGGCTGGGAAAGCGACGCCGACGGGCTGCGGCTCGGGGTCCATGCCCGCGGCGCCGGCCCCGGCGACACCGGCTCGCTGCCCTACTTCACGGTCGAGGACATGGAGGCGGCGCTGGGCCGCGTGAAGGAGCTCGGCGGCTCGGTCATCCACCCCGGCGAGCGCTGGTCTGTTTGCCGCGACTCCGAGGGCAGCCCCTTCGCCTTGGCGACTTAGTCGCTATATCGGCGACTTTCCCGCCTCGGTCGCGGCAGCCTCGCGTTCGTTGCCTTCTTCTTCGTCGCGTTCGTCCTGCGCTTGTTTGATCAGCCCGCGCCAGTCCGTGGTCCGGAAGACGAGCAGGATCGCGGCGAAGCCGAGCACGATCGACCAGGCCGCCATCGCGATCTGGGTGCCGACCGAGAACGAGAGCACCGCGGTCCGGGTCGGCCCCTGCAGGGTCGCCACCAGCAGCGCCTGCTGGGCGCCGGCGCCGCCGGGGGTAAAGGGGACGATGTTGGCGATCGCCTGCACGCTCATCACCAGCATCACGTTGCCGACCGAGCCGCCGAGCCCGAACGCCTCGAGGAAGAACCAGAAGGCGGCGAAGCGGAAGAGCCAGCCGATCCCCTGCCAGGCGAAGACCTCGCGCATGTAGCGACGCGGGGTCGAGAGGATCACCAGGCCCTGTTTGACCCGGTCCCAGAAGCGGCGCACGCGGTGGGCGAGGTAGTAGATGCCGACCGCAATCGCGATCAGCGTCGCCGCCAGCACGGCGGCGAAGACCTTCGGGTTTTCGACCCAGAAGGAGATCTCGAAGGCGGGCAGGTCGGGGATCCGCGGCAGCGGCGGCA
>JBFXEM010000117.1:0-6441 GCA_050180135.1 Solirubrobacterales bacterium
CAGCAACTGGGCGGCGGCGGTGGCCAGCGCGCGCGCGCACGGGATCTTGCGGGAGTGAGCCAAAGTTGGGCGCGGGGACGCGGAGTGCGGCAGGGTGTCCATATTAGGGGCGGCCCCGCAGCGCTCCGCCGGCAACCGTGTTCAGAGGTGAAGTGAGGCTCCCAGGCATCAAGACGCGCTGGACCCTGGCCCTGCTCGGGGCCCTCGTCGCGCTGGCCGCCTGCGCCGCCGCGCCGGCCGCCGCGGCCCCCGGCGGCGCTGGGGGCGAAGTCGAAGCGGCGCCCGCCCCGACGAGCGCCGGCGAATCGCCCTTTGACCGCCACGGAATGTGGATCTGGTACGTCTCGAAGTCGGAGGGCGGCAGCATCCCGGCGATGATCGCCCGCGCCAAGCGGGCGGGGATCGGGACCGTCTACGTCAAGTCCGCCGACGGCAGCTCGGTCTGGTCGCAGTTCAACCGGCAGCTGGTTCAGCGCCTGCACGCGGGTGGGCTCGAGGTCTGCGCCTGGCAGTTCGTCTACGGCGACCGGCCCGCCGCCGAGGCCCAGGCCGCGGCGGCCTCGATCGCCCGCGGTGCCGACTGCTTCGTGATCGACGCCGAGGGTGACTACGAGGGCAAGTACGCCGCCGCCGACCTTTACATGAGCAAGTTGCGCGCCGCCGCCGGCGAGAGCTACCCAATCTCCCTCGCCGGCTTCCCTTACGTCGACTACCACCCGTCCTACCCCTACTCGGTCTTCTTCGGGCCCGGCGGCGCCACCGCCAGCCAGCCGCAGATGTACTGGAAGACGATCGGCACCTCGGTCCGCACCGTCTTCGAGCACACCTACCTCTACAACCGCATCTGGGGCCACCCGATCTACCCGCTCGGGCAGACCTACGAAGGCCCCGGCAACGCCCAGCTGAAGCTGTTCCGCCGCTTCTCGGCCAGCTTCGGTGGCCTGGCGCCGAGCTGGTGGGACTGGCAGGAGACCGACAACCGGGAGTGGGCGGCGCTCGGCGCCCGCAGCGCCCTCAAGCCGGTGGTCGGCTACCGGCCCGCCCTCGAACACCCGCTGCTCAAGAAAGGCAGCAAGGGCGACATGGTCGTCTGGGCTCAGCAGCACCTGATCGCCGCCGGCCAGGAAGTGCCGGCGACGGGGATCTTCGGCAAGCAGACCCGCGCCGCCGTGCGCGCCTTCCAGGAAGAGAAGGGCATACCGGTCGACGGTCAGATCGGGACCGAGACCTGGGAAGCGCTGCTCACCTACGAGCCCTACGAGGTGCCCTGGGCGGCGAGGGCGCGGGCCAGGGCGAGCGCGATGGCCGGCGCCGGTGCCTCGGCCCGCGCCGCGGCGCCAAGCCGCCCGCTCTCGGCCTCGCTCCCCGCCAAGTCCTACGAGATCACGCCGGGCTCGGCGCCCTGAGGCCGCCCTCCCGATCCCGTGGTTCCATAGTTACCTGAGAGGGAAAAAGGAACCACGCGATGCTCAGGACGCGATCGTCGTGACGAGCCGGCCCAGGGTTGGGGACTCGACCACGATCTCGTCGCCGGCGGCGAGCCAGACGCGCGGCTTGCGGCCCATCCCGACGCCGGGCGGGGTGCCGGTGGCGACGAGGTCGCCGGGCTCCAGCGTCATCAGCGCGGAGAGGTCGGCGACCAGCTCGGGGATCCCGAAGATCAGGTCGTCGGTGCTGGAGTCCTGCATCGTCTCGCCGTTCAGCGTGAGGCGGATCGCGATCGCGTCGTGGGGTCCCGCCTCGTCGGGGGTGACCAGCGCCGGGCCGCAGGGGGCGGCGCCGTCGAAGATCTTGCCCGGCATCCACTGCGGCCCGCGGCCCTGGAGGTCTCGGGCGGAGAGGTCGTTGAGCAGGGTGTATCCGGCGATGAAATCGAGTGCCGCATCGGCGCTTACGTTCTTGGCGCGGCGGCCGATCACGAAGGCGACCTCCGCCTCGAAGTCGACCTTGGTGCTGTTCGCCGGCAGCGTCACCGTCGCGCCGGGGGCGGCGAGCGCGTTGCGGTACTTGCCGAAGACGATCGGGTCATCCGGCGGCTCGGCCCCGACCTCGGCCGCGTGCTCCTTGTAGTTGAGCCCGATGCAGACGATCTTCTCCGGGTCGGGGATCGGCGGCAGCAGCGCCACCGCGGCGAGCGGGTGCGAGGGCGCGCCGGTGTTGCCGAGCCGCGCCCGCAGGTCGTCGACCCGGCCGGCGTCGAGCAGCTCCCGCAGCCCGCCCCGGTGCGGCTCGCCCAGCAGCGCCCAGGCGTCGACGACGCGATCGCCCTCGATCACCCCGGCGCGTGCCCCGTCGCCGGCGTCGTAGCTGACCAGTCTCATGCCGCCAGCCTATGTCAGGCGCGGGCCGGCTCGGGCTCGGGCTCCAGTGCCGCGGGGCCGGCTTCGTCCTCGAAGTCGGTGCCGATCAGCGTCTCGCGTTCGATGTCGCTCTCCCGGACCAGCCACAGCGCCAGCACCGCGCCGGCGAAGCTGAGCAGCGCGCCGATCAGCAGGATCTCGTTGAGGCCGGAGATGAAGCCCTGCTGGGCAGCGCTCGCCGCGCCGGCCTGGACCCGCTCGGGCAGCGCCGCGACCGCCTGCGGCAGCGTCCCCGACGAGGTCGCCTCGACCAGGTCGTGCGCCTGGTTGTGGCTGAGCCCGCTGGCGGCGAGCTCCTGCGTCTTCGAGGCGCCGACGCCGAGGAAGATCGCCCCCCAGGCCGCGATCCCGACCGCGATCCCGACCTGGCGGAAGGTGTCGTTGATCCCGGCCGCCATCCCGCTCTGCTCTTTGGGGACGACGCTGAGGGCGACGTCGGCGATCACCGGGTTGACGAGGCCGATGCCGATCCCGCCGACGACGAAGCCGACCAGCAGCGCGGTCCACTCGGAGTCGACGCTGAGGCCGGTCATCAGCGCCAGGCCGACGCCGACGAAGGCGAGCCCGCCGCTGAGCAGGTACCGGGCCTGGACCTTGGCCAGCGCCATCCCCGCGAACGGGGCGACGACGAAGGCGCCGAGGGTGATCGGCAGGTAGCGGACGCCCGCCTCGATCGCGGTCAGGCCGAGGAAGCTCTGCAGGTAGAGCGTCAGGTAGAGGAAGAGCGCGAACATCGAGCCGGAGACCGCGAAGGCGGCGAGCTGGACGCCGGTGAAGGCGCGGCGGCGGAACAGGCCCAGCGGCAGCATCGGCTCCCGCACCCGCGACTCGATCGCGACGAAGGCGGCCAGCAGCGCCGCCGCCGCGGCGAAGAGGCCGACGATGAGGCCGCTGCCCCAGCCCTCGTCGTTGCCGCGGACCAGCGCCAACACCAGCGCGAACAGCCCGACCGAGAAGGTGAGCAGCCCGCCCCAGTCGATCCGCGTCGCGTTGGGATCGCTGGACTCGGCCAGCTTCCAGTAGGTGACGGCGATCGCGGCGAGGCCGATCGGGACGTTGATCAGGAAGACCCACTCCCAGCCGAGGCCGTCGGTGAGCAGGCCGCCGACCAGCGGCCCGATCGCGACCGCGATCCCGATCGTGGCGCCGTAGATGCCCATCGCCATGCCGCGTTCGGCGCCGCTGGGGAACTCCTGGGCGACCAGCGCCAGGGAGACGGCGAACATGATCGCGCCGCCGATGCCCTGCAGGCCGCGGGAGAGGTTGAGGAAGGTCGGATCGGGGGCGAGCGCGCAGAGCAACGAGGCGACGGTGAAGACGGCCAGCCCGATCGCGAAGACGCGGCGGCGGCCGAGCCGGTCGGCCAGCGAGCCGGCGGTGAGGACCAGCGCGGCGAGCGAGAGCGCGTAGGCGTCGACGACCCACTGCAGGTCGGTGAAGCTGCCGCCGAGGTCGGACTGGATCGCCGGCAGCGCCGTGTTGACCACGGTGATGTCGAGCAGCAGCATGAAGGTGGCGACGCAGACGGCGCCGAGCGTCCACCACTTGCGGGTGTTGGCGAGGTTGGGTTCGGAAGGCGAGGACGAGGGCATTTTGGGGCTCCTGGGCATCGAGTACAATTCGTAAGGAAGCCTTGTCAGGCTGCCTTATAAACTGAACTTATCAGGTCTCCTTACTAAATGTCACTTCGCCACGACACGCCGCTGAACCAGGTGCCGCTTCCGGCCCTGCTGGAAATCGCCTCCGAGGCCGCCTACGTCGCTTTCCGCGCCGACCTGATCGAGGCCGGCTACGGCGACATCCGCCCCAACCACGGCTGCGTCTTCCGCTTCGTCCACGAGGACGGGATGCGCCTGACCGAGCTGGCGACGCTGGCGTCGATGACCAAGCAGTCGGTGGGGGAGATCGTCGACGATCTCGGCGAGCGCGGCTACGTCGAGCGCGTCCCGGACCCGGCGGACCGCCGCGCCAAGCTGATCCGCCTGACCGAGAAAGGCGAAACCGCCCAGGCGGTCGCGCTGGAGATCTTCGCGGCGCTGGAGAAGCGCCTCGGCGAGCGTTACGGCAGCGACCGCCTGGCCGACCTGCGGACACTGCTGGAAGAGATCATCGCCGCCGAGGCGCCGCAGTTCGCCCCCGAGCTCGCGCTCAGCGAGCGCCTCTCCGGCGCGGCTTCCTAGGCCGCCGGCGCGCATGCCCGACTACGGCCAGCCGCTCGAGTTCGGCGTCTTCCTGATGCCGTCCAGCCAACGGCCGCAGGCCGTCGTGGCGCTGGCCGAGCTGGCCGAGCAGGTCGGCCTCGACCTGGTCAGCTTCCAGGACCACCCCTACCAGTCGCGCTTCCTCGACACCTGGACCCTGCTCTCCTACCTCGCCGCCCGGACCAGCCGGGTCAAGCTTGCCCCCAACGTGCTCAACCTGCCGCTGCGCCCGCCGGCGGTGTTGGCCCGCGCGGTCGCCAGCCTCGACCTGCTGAGCGGCGGCCGGGTCGAGCTCGGGCTCGGGGCGGGGGCCTTCTGGGACGCGATCGAGGCGATGGGCGGGCGGCGGCTGGGGGCGGGGGAGAGCGTCGCGGCGCTGGCCGAGGCGATCGCGGTGATCCGCGCGCTCTGGGACGTCGAGCAGCGCGGCGGCGTGCGCTTCGAAGGCGAGCACTACCGGCTGGCCGGGGCGGCGCGGGGGCCGGCGCCCGCGCACCCGGTCGAGCTCTGGATCGGCGCCTACAAGCCGAAGATGCTGGCGCTGACCGGGCGCCTCGGCGACGGCTGGCTGCCGAGCGTCCCTTATATGGAGCGCGAGCAACTGGCGAGCGGCAACGCGGCGATCGACGCGGCGGCGGTCGAGGCGGGGCGCGAGCCGGCGGCAGTGCGGCGCCTGCTCAACGTGTCCGGCTCCTACGCCGGCGGCGAGCCGGGGCCGACCGAGGGGCCGACCGAGCAGTGGGTCGAGGAGTTGGCGCGGCTGGCCATCGAGCACGGCTTCTCGACCTTCGTGGCGATGGCCGACGACGCGCCGACGATCGAGCGCTTCGCGACCGAGGTGGCGCCGGCGGTGCGCGAGCTGGTGGCGGCGGAGCGGGCGGGGACGCGCGAGCCGGCGGCGGCGCCGGTCGAGGTCGTGAGCACCGCCGCGCCCGAGCCCGACGAGCCGCCGACCCCGGCCGCGCCCGCCGCGCCCGGCTCCGAATACGAACGCCTCGGCGTCGTGCCGACCCCGGACGACGGGACCCGCCTCAGCGCCGAGCTGCCCTGGGACGAGGCGAGTCGCCCCCACCGCCCGCCCGCCGGGCCCGAGGTCACCTACAGCGAGCAGGGCCGCCTGGTCGGCCAGCACCTCGTCGACGTCCACGACATGCTGCGCAAGGAGCTGACCGAGCTGCGCGAGGTCGTCGGCCAGGTCCGCGAGGGCGCCCTCACGGCGGGTGACGCCCGCTCGGCCCTGAACGAGATGGCGATGCGCCAGAACGACTGGACCCTCGGCGCCTTCTGCAGCCGCTACTGCCGCGCCGTCGCCCAGCACCACACCCTCGAGGACGACGCGATCTTCCCCCACCTGCGCCGCAGCGAGGCCGACCTCGAGCCGGTGATCGACCGCCTCCACGCCGAGCACCTGGTCATCCACGACGCGATCGAGGCCGTCGACCGCGCCCTCGTCGGCCACATCAACGACCCCACCGACTTCGAGCCCCTCCAGGCCGCCCTCGACCTGCTCACCGACACCCTGCTCTCCCATCTCTCCTACGAGGAGTTCGAGCTGGTCGAGCCCCTCGCCCGCCACGGCTTCCACCCCGGCCAGCTCTGATCCCCGCCGCAACGAGCGCGACTTCCCGAAACCGCTAGATTTGGCGACCGGGCCGCTCCCAATCGGCCCACCGAGTTCGCTCGGGGGCGTAGCTCAGTTGGTTAGAGCGCCGGCCTGTCACGCCGGAGGTCGCGGGTTCGAGTCCCGTCGCTCCCGTCTCGGCGGCACCCCCCCATTCGTCTTCGCAAGCCTGTCGCTTCGGCCTGGGTCATTCGCGTGGCCTCCCTTTGGGCATCGCGTTACGGGACTACGTTGGCTAAGACTGCGGCCCAGTCCCGGC